>NZ_LBFC01000003.1 GCF_001990485.1 Thermosipho affectus
TTAACTATAGAAAATTAAATTTAATATTATTAAAAACAACGAAAAATAATGCTTAAAAGATTTCATGAAATATTATTATTGGCAATGTAAAATAAAAGCTGTAAAAACAAAAAGTGACATGTGTTTTGGAATAAATAAGTGAAAAAACTTATTACAAATGAGGAGTATATGGCGTGGCACGGAAATCAAAAAAGAATAAGTCAAAATTGGCTACACAAAAATAAAACTTATTGGAATTAAAAAAACACAAATTATAGCTTCTTCATTTTTTTCAATTATATAAATTATCATTTTAAAGCTATAATTTGGTTTATATCCATTAACAAAATAATATTTTCAAGAATTCCACAACTAAAACTCAAATACACTTCCTGCAAGACATTCACAAATTTTTGTTTTTAGGTTCTTTTTAAAAATGTCAATTGCAATATCTCCCGTACAATGACAAGGATAAAGCACATCAATTTGAAAATCATTTAAAAGATTTGAAATTTGTAAAAGTTCCTCATTTGTCTTATTTAAAAGATGAAATCCTCCGATAACCGTCTTAATCTTACCTTTTTTTGATAAATGAAAAATTATATTTACTATTCCCCTGTGAGAACAACCTGTAAGTACAATAGCACCATCTGATGATTCAATAAAAAGATATAACTCATCATCAAACAAATCCTGTTCTTTTTTAGAACCAATTTTAAATTTTTTCTCTGAATATTTGGAAGTTTTCAAAGGTGCAGCTGTAATAATCTTAACACCTTTAAATATTTCCAAATCATTTTGAACAATCTCAAAATTTCCACCAATTCTCTCGTAGAAAATTCTATTATGTTTAATACCAGCATACTTTTCTCCACTATACCTAAGGTTAAAAAATCCATCTCCTACATAAATTTTTTTAGGCCCAATTTTTTTTAATAAAAATTCCAATCCATTTCCGTGATCATAATGTCCATGACTTATGACAACTGCATCTAAATCCAAAAGATTTAAATCCAATTTTTCTACATTTTTTAGAAAAAGATCGCTTTGTCCTGTATCAAAAAGAATTTTCTTCCCATTAACCTCAGTTAATACACTAAAACCATGTTCAGAATAAAACCCGCTTTTTGCTTTATCATTCATTAAAATCCAAATCTTCATATCCTCACCACCGATTAAATAGAGATTTGCTCTTAATTAAAAATAACTTATTTTTCAAGTGGTATTTTTCTTATTGGAAAATTTTTTTCAAATAAATATGCTAAAGAAAATAATTTTTCCTCTTCAAATTCTCTTGCAGAAAAAGTTAATCCAAAAGGTCCTGTATCGGTATACCCAGCAGGTACAGTTATTGAAGGATATTTTGCCTTTGCAGTTATGTGAGCACCATAATTTGCGGGAAATAAAAGTGCTGTTAAGTTATATTTTTCAAATAACCAATCTATTCCCCCTTTTGCATACTTTCTATCATTTAATAATGACTCTATATATTCTCTTTCATTAATATCTGTTGTATCTGATCTTAATAAAATACTTTGTCCATATGGAATTGCATCTTTATTTTTAAAATTAAAATTAATTACATCTGTTAGCGTTTTAACTTGCAAATCTTTATCCTTCAAATAATTATTTATTCCATGTTTAAATTCATAAAATAAAACATTTATATTATTTATCTTATCAAGATTTTCAAACTTTATTTCAACTACTTTTCCATTTAATTTTTCAACCTTCTTCAAACTATCTTTAAATAACAAAATCTGTTCATGTGTCAACCAATTAAAAAATTGTTTGCTATATCCAAAAATCATTCCAGAATAATCAGATATTTCTTTTATCTTTTCTGGAACTTTTTTATTTTTTACTATATAAGTTGCAGGATCATTTAAATCAAAACCATATATAATCCTAAATACTTCAAATGCATCTTCAACTGTTCGAGTTATAGGTCCAGCTGTATCCTGTGTATATGATATAGGAATAATTCCATTTCTACTAACTGTACCAACAGTTGGCTTTAATCCAACACATGAATTACTACTTGAAGGTGAAAGTATTGAACCTGATGTTTCAGTACCAATTGAAACAAGCGCAAAATCAGCTGCAACAGCCACTGCAGATCCCGAACTTGAACCACCAACATCAAAATTTCCATACGGGTTTTTCGTCTGTCCACCCAACCTACTATAACCATTAGGCATCTCATACGACACAAAATTTGCAAATTCAGTTAAATTTGACTTACCAATTATAACCGCTCCAGCTTCCCTTAATTTTTTTACTAAAAACGCATCATTATTCACATAATTTCCTAAAAGTGCCTTTGCACCTCCTGTTGTTTGCATTTTGTCTTTTGTATCAATATTTCCCTTGATTATTACCGGAACCCCATGCAAGTTACTCCGTTTTTTGTTATTTTTTCTTTCCTCATCCATTGCTCTTGCGATAAATAAGGCATCTGGATTAATTTCCAAAACAGCATTTAAAGAAATACTTGAAATACGTTCCAAATAAAATTCCACCAATTTTTCAGAAGTTATTTTACCTTCATCGTATAGTTTATTAAATCTCTTAATAGTTAAATCTCTCAAAATAATAGTTAAATTTCTCAAAAAAATCACCCCTTAACAGATCCAGCAGAAAGACCTGCAATAATCTTCTTTTGAAAAATCAACACAAGTGCTACCAATGGAGTAGTAACAATTACAGCAGCTGCCATAATCTGTCCCCACGGTATTTCATACTGTGAAGCACCTTTAAACAATGCAATTGCCACTGGAACCGTATATTTACTGGGCCTTTGCATAAACGTAAGTGCATATAAAAATTCATTCCAAGCTGATATAAAAGTTAAAAGTCCAGTAGCCACAAGCCCTGGAGCAGACATAGGTAAAACAATAGACCATAAAGTTCTAAATCTTGAACAACCATCAATGGCAGCTGATTCCTCAACTTCTTTAGGAAGTTCTCTAAAAAAATTCTGTAAAATCCAAGTAGTCAACGGAAGCGTCATAGAAACGTATGGAAAAATAAGTCCCGAATACGTATTTATCAACTTAAACTTTCTTAAAATTACAAACAAAGATCCCAAAATGGATACCTGTGGGAACATACTAACCGCCAAAATTAAAGACATAACAACTATTTTTCCCTTAAATTTAAGTCTTGCAATTGCGTATGCAGCAAGTGAACCAATCGCCAGTGAAAACAACGTAGTAATTCCTGAAACAACAATACTATTCCAAATATTTATATGAAAAGGCCTTTCAGAAAAGACTTTTATATAATTTTCAAATGTAATTTGCCTTGGAAAAAGTGAAGGATTTAATTCGAATAAATCCTTGTCAGGTTTTAAAGATGACACAATAGCCCAATAAAACGGAAAAACACACCATATAAAAATCAAAATAACTGCTAAGTACAAGAAAAATTTATAAATCACTCTTTTATATTTCACGATTCTCACTCCTTAGTCAATCTGCAATTTTAACGATTTAATATAAATTATCGCAAAAATGGAAATCAACAAAAAAATGACCACAGAAAGACTAGAACCGTATCCAAACCATCTTCCTGTAAAAGCCCTGTCCATCAAAAGAGACCTATTATACACAGATAATGTTTCGGTACCTACACTCCCACGCGTCATAACATATACAACATCAAAAACTCTCAACGCATCTAAAGTTCTGAATATTAAAGCAATCCCAATAGTTTGCATAATTTGAGGTAGGGTAATTTTAAAAAATCTCTGTACCATGTTAGCCCCATCAATTTTAGCAGCTTCGTATAATTGTTCTGGAATTAACTGTAACCCTGCTAAAATAAGTAGTGCCATAAACGGTGTAGTCTTCCATACATCCACTTGTATAATTGCCCATAAAGCAAGTCCCGGTCTTCCCAAAATTGGAGTCCCAGGTTTTATTATTCCTAGAGCCTCATACAACTTAGAAATAATACCAAATTGATCGTTAAACATCCATCTCCACATTTGAGAAGAAATTGCTGTGGGAATCGCCCATGGAATTAACATAGCAGCTCTTACTAATCCTCTAAATTTAAAATTTTGATGCACCACTAAAGCAATCAAAAGTCCCAAAACAGTTTCAAGCAACACAGAAACAACTGTAAAAATTATTGTTGTTTTAAATGCCGCCCAAAATCTACTATCATTAAATAGTTTAATATAATTTCCAAAACCAACAAACTCTCTTTTAAACATAGGATTCAATCCAAAGTCAAAAAAACTATCGTAAAATGTCTTGAACAACGGAAAAAACGCAATAACTGAGATCACAAAAATGGCAGGAAAGATCATCCAAAAGGCCACAATTGGTTCTTTTTTATTCATTCCTCTACCACCTCACATTAAAATCGGGGGGTATTCCCCCCCAGATTTTTTTATTTATTAAGAAGCATTTTTAATTCTTTTTCAAGATCCTTTATAGCTTGTTCTGGAGTTACCTGCCTTGTTAAAGCAGCATGTACATGCCTTTGTATTGCATCTGAAATTTCAGCGTAATTTACCGCCCTTGGTCTTGGCAAAGCGTTAATAAATACATCAAATAATTCGACCATAAATGGGTTTGCCTTTTTTAATTCTGGCACCTCATACACTTCCATCCTTGTTGGATTTTGTCCTGCATTTACCGCCTTATACAACTGTTCCTTTGAACTTGTTAAAAACTTTATTAATTTCTTAGCAGCTTCTTTTTCTTTCGGAGAAGAATTTGCATTTATTCCCAAATTCCAACCACCTAAAGTTGCAGCATGCTTTCCACCAGGACCTTTTGGCAATGGAGCAATACCAACTTTTCCATTAATTGGAGAATCATCTGAATTTGCAAGTGACCATGCATACGGCCAATTTCTCATAAAGACTGCATTACCACTCTGGAAAATCCTTCGTGCATCTTCCTCCATATACGTAGTAACACCTTCAGGTGAAATTCCATCTTTATAAATTAGATCTACCATAAATTGTAATGCTTCAATAGCTTTTGGATTGTTTACAATAATATTACCATTTTCATCAAGTACGTCTGTACCAAAGGACCACAAGTACTCCATAAAATCACAAACAAGTCCTTCATACCTTGCTCCTTGCCAAACAAAGCCTTCAATTCCCTCTGCTTTTGAGATCTTTTTAGCCATTTCTACAAGTTCGTCCCATGTTTCAGGTGGTTTTTTGTAACCATACTTCTCAAGCAAATCCTTTCTGTAGTACAAAAGACCCGCATCTGTAAACCAAGGCACTGCAACAATTCTTCCCATTACAGTAACAGACTTTACAGTTCCAGGTAAAAACTTGTTCAATTCAAAATAATCATAATCAGCTGTTAAATCTTCTAAAAATGGAGCAAATTCTGGTGGCCAAATAACATCTAGCATCAAAACATCTGGATCACTTTCTCCTGCAGCCAAATACGTAACGTATAAATCATGCCTTTCTGTTGACGAATCAGGCATTGGTATTACGGTTACAACAATATCTGGATTTTGCTTCATAAATTCTTTTAACTGAGCATAAAGTACCTCAAGTTCTTTTCCAACCCCACCCGATGTCATTGTTATGGTAGTAATAGCAAATGAAAAAGCAAACACAAATACCAACATACTCAAAACAAACAGTTTTTTCATATTAAAACACCTCCTTTTTTTGATGTTCAAAGTAATAGTAACATAATACAATGGAAAAATCTAAATTATATAAGATTCAGAATTTTATCAATAATAAAAAATATATTCTTATAATACCGGATAACTCAAAATATTTAATATTGGAAATGTTTCAAATAAAAAGATTTACACTTAGAAATTAATAGAAAAATAATATATTATTCTAAATTATTCTTAAATACATATTTTAAATTATGTATTACTTCAAATTGCTTAAATTTGCTCTATTTTTCAAATACAATTAATGTGTTAGAATTATTTCGATAATCGAAAAAAGTCGGGGGTGCTTATATATGAAAGTACAACTTCCTCAAAAAAGTATAAAAGATTACTTAAAAATTGCCAAAGAAGATGTAGAAGAGTTATTTGAAATGGCAAAGGACTTAAAAGATCTAAAAATAGTACACGTAAATGCAACATCATACGGTGGTGGAGTTGCTGAGCTTTTATACACCTTAATTCCCTTAATGAACAACTTAGGTATAAATACCCAATGGGAAATACTTGAAGCACCTATGGAGTTTTTCAACGTAACAAAGAAACTACACAATGCATTTCAAGGTGCCAAAGTTGATTTAATTGATGAAGAACTTGATCTTTATGTTAAAATAAATAAAGAAAATGCAAAGAATTTAGATTTAGATGCAGATGTTATAATTATACATGATCCACAACCTTACTTAATTCCAATATTTAAAGAGGGTAAATACATATGGAGATGTCATATAGACACTTCTACGCCAAATAAAAAGATATGGAATAAAATAATACCCATGGCATGTGATAAATATTCAAAGGCATTATTTCATCTTGAAGAATACATACAAAAGCCTTTTGAACAAATTGCCATAGAATTTCCGCCAAGCATAGATCCACTAAGTGATAAAAACAAAAAGCTCTCGAAAGACCAAATACAAAAAATAGCAAAAAGGTACAACATAGATCTTGAAAGACCGATAATCACCGTTGTAGCAAGATTTGATCCCTGGAAAGATTTAAAAAGTGCTATTGATGTTTATAGAATTTTAAAAGAAAAATCTGACATTCAACTTTTAATAGTTTCTGCAATGGCAAAAGATGACCCAGAAGGTTGGATTTTATTTGAAGATATTTTAAGATATGCAGGAACAGATCCTGATATACACTTTTTAACTGATTTAAAAGGTGTAGGACATTTAGAAGTTAATGCATTTCAAACTATTTCTACTGCAGGACTCCACACAGCAACTAAAGAAGGATTTGGTCTTGTAATTGCAGAAATGTTATGGAAAGGAAATCCTATAGTTGCACGACCTGTTGGTGGTATAAAATTACAAGTAATTGATGGATACAATGGGTATTTAAACACAGAAGTTAATGAACTTTCAAACGCATTGTATAAAATAATTTCAGACAAAAGTTTAAAAGATGAACTGGGAAAAAATGCCATAAAGAGTGTAAAGGAAAAATTCTTGACAACTTCACATTTAAAAAGATATTTGAAAATCATAAAAGAGGTGATTTAATGGAACTTACTACAACAAAAAAAATACTTTTAGAATTACTTATTAAAAAAGAAACAAGTAGAAAAGAACTTGAAGACGCATTAAACATTACATCTTCCACCCTTTCATATACATTAAAAAAAATAAAAGACTACATTCTAATTTCCAATAAAAAAAGTATTGGTCTTGGAAGACCAACACAATATGTACTTTTAAATCCAAATTATTGGTATTCAGTCGGAATAAAAGTAGGAAGAGATTACATAAATGCCACAATATTTAACTCAAAATTTGAAATCTTAGAAAAAAATGCATTGAAGATCACAAAAGAATACATGGGAAATGAAAACATTTCCAAGCTACTAGATTCCGTACTCTCAAAGCTAAGTCTAAAAGACAAAATAAAATCCATTGGCATAGCATTTTCTGGTAATGTAATTGATAAAAAAGTTAATTCCTACATATTAAAACTTAAAGACTACTCACCAAAAGATATCATTAAAAAGCATTTTGGTAATATCCCATTTACAATTTTAAATGATGTTGAAGCAATAGCAACGGAAGAATTTGTAAATCACGCTGGAGAAAAAATACTTGTTTTAAACTATGGAACAGGTATTGGCGCTTGCTACCTAGAATCATTAGACTATTTCAATAAAAACTATAAAAAAATAATAGAACTGGGACACTTTTACGCAGGTGGCAATGAAAAATGTTATTGTGGTTCAACAGGTTGTCTTGAAACTCTTGCATCAGAATACGCTATACTAAAAAAATATAAATTTAGAGACTTAAAAATTACAGAATTTATAGAAAATGAGGAACAATACGAAATAGATTTGAAAGAAATAAGAAAATTATATAAAAATTTCAAAAAGAAAGCTGAAATAATTTATGAAGATGTATTTAAACATCTAACCGTGTCTATTATTAACACGTTTAAACTCTTATCACCCAAAAAAATAATTTTGACAGGTGAGGGAGTTACCCCTTGGTTTTCGCAAGTTCTACAAAAAAAAGTTCTATCTGTTAGTAAAGAACCTATACCAATTGTATATAGAGGAATTGAAAGCAACATAGAACTTGGTGCAGCAATAACCGCATTGCAATATTACATTATTCAAAGCAAATTATAACTTCCGTACCTATTAAATAATCGGAGTTTATCTTAAGCTCACAATTTAAAATCTTACAAATATGCTTTACAATTGATAATCCTAATCCAGAACCATATGCCATTTTAATGGCATCTTTGCTTCTATAAAATCTTTCTGTAACTTTTTCAACTTCCTCTTTTTTTATTCCAATTCCACGATCTTTAACACGTATTTTATCTTTTTCAACGGTAATATAAATTTTGGAATCTTCATAAGAATACTTTATAGAATTAGAAATAATATTTTTTAAAATTGTGTATAACATAAAACTATCGTTAAAAAATTCCTTTTGAAATACTGATATTTCAAAAGACAATCTTTTTTTGTTAATCCTTTCAGAAAATTCCTCTAAAATTTCTTTTAAGATTTTTTCCACATCAACGACATTTTTCTGTGGAGTATACATACCAAGTTCCAACATTGCGATAATTTTTAACTGCTTAATTATCCTTTCCATGCGTTTTATAGCATGTTCCATTTGTTCCAAAGGTTCTATATCTCCAAAAGTATCCCTTAATAGATACAAATTCCCCTTTATAACAGAAAGTGGTGTAAAAAGTTCATGTGAAACAGATGTTGTAAAATTTACTTTTGCCTCATTAATTCTCATTTCATCTGTTAAATCTTTAATATAAATAAAACCGTTAAAATACTTTAATCGAACATATCTTTCATCTGAAAGATAAAAGAAATAAAACTTATCTTCTATCATAAAATTTTCTTTTTTGATTATTTTCTCCACCACTACATCAACTTTCTCAAAAGTAAAAACCGACAGTATGTCATTTCCTTCAAAAAAACCAAGAGATCTCGCAACTTCGTTAGAATTTAAAATTTTCAAAAAATCGAGTTTTATTATCGCATCATCGAAATTTTCAAAAAAACTAAAGTCTTCCATTATATCCCCTCGCATTAAATTTATAACCTGCTCCTCTAACAGTAATTATCCATTCCTTCCCCAATTTGTTTCTTATATTACTTATATGTACATCCACCACTCTATCGGAAATGAACTCATCCTTCCACACTAAATCTAATATTCTATTTCTCGAAAAAACAACATTTTGATTTTTTGCAAGTAGACATAAAATCTCAAACTCCTTAGCCGTCAAATCCACTTCTTGACCTTCTTTTAATACCACATAATCATCACAGTATATTTCCAAATTACCAAAGCGCAGTACTTCTTTCTTCCCGGAAACCCTTCTAAAATAAGCCTTTATTCGTGCCACTACCTCTCTTGGATTAAAAGGTTTTGTAATATAATCATCAGCTCCTATTTCCAATCCAAATATTTTATCACTATCACTATCCTTTGCAGAAATTATAATAATTCCAACTTCGGGATACTCTACCTTAATTTCAGGTAGTTCATCTGTAGATAATCCATCTGGCAACATTATATCTAACAGTATTAAATCGTACTTTCCTTCCTCCAATTTTTTTCTCAAATCAAAAACACTTTCAACTTCATCAATTTCAAATCCTTCTAATACAATATATTTCTTTAATACATCTCTTATCAAAGGATCATCCTCAACTATTAATATTTTTTTCATATATCTAACTCCTTCAATTCTTTACCTGTTTCAATGTAAACAATTTCCTCACACAAATTATTTAAATGATCTCCAATCCTTTCAAGATCTCTTGCAATTAGTATGTTAGTAATCATTATATCTTTCTCTTCCAATTTCGATTTTTCTCTTATTTCAATCTCTATTCTATCTAATTCTTTATCGCGTTCCCATATCTTCTTTAAAAGTTTTACATCTTTTGTTGAAAACGCCAAAAATGTATCGTGAAGCATTTTCAATGCAACACCAAACATTTCCTTTATCTCTTTAATTATCCTGTATTTTATTCCTTTTTTTGTAACATCCAAAACCTTCTCAGCTATATTACAGGACAAATCGGCAATTCTTTCCAAATTATTCGAAAATTTTATCATCGTAATCACATATCTTAAATCTTTTGCTTTGGGGTTATATCTTGCTATAATCTCATAAATTTTCTCTTCAATTTCCCTATTTAAAAGATCTATTGCATCATCATCTTCTATAACTTTATTTGCAAGATTTACGTCTAAAAACTCTAACGAATCGATTGAACTTTCAAATGATTTTGAAACAAAAGATAACATCTTTGAAATATCTGCTTTCAAAAGTGCATATTCTCTTTCAAAATGTAATGTCTCCATCTTATCACTCCTTAACCTATTTTTCCATTCAAATACGCTTCTGTTAATTTCGATTTTGGCTTTTTCACCATAGAAGAAGTATCTGAAAACTCCACTAATTCTCCCTGGTACAGAAAAGCGATATAATCTGATATCCTTATTGCCTGTGCAAGGTTGTGAGTTACTATTACTATTGTATAACTTTCAGATAACTTTTCCAATAGAGATTCTATCTTTTGAGTAGCAATTGGATCCAAAGCAGAAGTTGGCTCATCTAAAAGCAATACCTCTGGTTCGATAGCTAGAGTTCTTGCAATACAAAGTCTTTGTTGTTGACCTCCAGATAGAGCATTTGCGCTTTTTTTCAATTCATGTTTTACCTCATCCCATAGAGCTGCTTGCTTCAGAGACTTCTCTACTATTTCGTCCAATTTATTCTTTCCTTTTATACCATGTATTTTCAATCCAAATGCAATGTTATCATATATACTCATAGGAAAAGGTACGGGTTTTTGAAATACCATTCCAATTTTCTTTCTCAAAATAGTAATATCGTCTATTTCTCTATAGATATCTTTTCCCTCAAATAATATTTGACCTTCAACTCTAAATCCAGGAATCGTATCATTTATTCTATTGATACTCCTCAAAAGTGTTGACTTACCACAACCAGATGGTCCAATAATAGCGGTAATTTTATTTTTTGCCACATTAAAACTTACATCTTTTACCACCTTTTTATCGCCATAGTATGCACTAAAATCCTTTATTTCAATCATCTCTTGATACCTCCAATTTTAAAAGCTAAAAAATATAAAATTAAAACAAAAATCAGGAGTAACGCCGCACTTGCGCTAGCCATCCAAATTGAACTCTTTCCATATGCAGCTATAAGATAGTAAATATGTGTGGGCAAAGTCATAACTGGAGAGAAGATGTTTTTTGGTAATGAAGTTGCGTAAAAAACAGCACCAGTAATTAAGATTGGAGCGGTTTCTCCTAAAGTTCTACCAAAACCTATCAAAGAAGCAGTAACTATACGTGTTCTTGCCGCAGGAATCAAAACTTTAAAAATCACCTCATTTTGCTTTGCACCTAGCGCATAAGCTGATTCTTTCAACTCATTTGGTAAACTTGATAAAGCCTCCTTAACCGAAGAAGAAATAACAGGCAACGTCATTAAAGAAAGAGTAAGTGAAGCAGAAAGAACACTTGTTCCAAATCCCAACGCAATGGAAAACATAGCATATCCAAAAAGTCCAAATACAATTGAAGGAAGTCCACTCAAAGAAGTTACAGCCCAATCAACTATCCTAGATAAAATACTATTTTTATATTCTTCTAAAAAAACGCCTGTAAAAATCCCAAGTGGTATTGAAAAAGCTGCACTCACAGTCACTATATAAAAACTTCCCAAGATCGCCGGAAAAATCCCTCCTTTTTTCATTCCATCTGAAGGATATTTAGTAAAAAAATCCAAAGAAAAATACCTTATACCATCGAATATTACAGACATAATAAGTGCTAATATCAAAAAAACCACAAAATAAGTTAATACCTTTAAAAAATAATTCATAAACCTATCCATCTATTCTACCCCTTTTCTTTGCATAATAAGTAAGTATTAAAGATATACACAAGAGTATTAAACCAGCAAGGAACAAAGCATGATAATGCATACTATTTACACCTGCTTCTCCAATTTCACTTGCAATTGCCGCAGTAAGAGGTTTTATTGGATCAAAAATTGAAGTGGGAATTATTGCCGCACCACCACCAACTAGTAACACAACCATTGTCTCACCAATAACCCTATTTATAGTTAATACCGCAGCATTAAGTATTCCATTTATAGAAGCCTTTGTTGTTATTTTTAGTGTTGTAATAAATTTACTTGCACCAAGTGCCAGTGAACTTTCTTCTAGCTCTCTAGGTACATCTTCTAACGAATCTGTCATTAATGATACTGAATAAGGCAACGAAAGGAAAGATAACCCTAATACAGCAAGAAAAAGATTTTCCGTTGACCAAATATCAAAATTAAGTAAAATAGGAGAAACAAATATTAAAATTGCTGCACCAATAATTACTGATGGAACACCAGATAAAACTGAAATAATGTATTTTATTATATGTTTTTCTCTATCACTTGCATATGTATGCAAATAAAAGGAAATAAAATAACCAAGTGGAATGGTAATCACAGAAGAAAGTACAGTAACAAGCAATGTATCCACTATAAGTGCAAGCATTCCAAACTCTGGTGGATCGTAAGTAGGATACCAATACAAACTTATAAAAGGTTTTATTTTTAAATGTATAATTGCAGGCAAGGATTCCTTTACTATGAAAAATATCAAAAAGATGAGCGCTGCAATGGAAAACAGCGCAAATGTAAATATTAAAGTCAACTGAAAATAATATTTTATATTTCTCATATAATTCCTCCTAAAATCCGTATGCTGCTACATATCCAGCTTTTTCAACTAATTCTTGTCCTTCTTTAGATAATCCAAATGTAATGTATTTTTTTATAGCTCCTGAATCTGGATATCCATTTGTTGCATCCAAAAACATATAAAGTGCTCTTGAGATTGGATAAACTCCATTTAAAATATTTTCTTTTGTCGGTAAAATACCTTCAACCTTTAACACTCTCACATCATCTGTAACATATCCAATACCAACGTATGCTATTGCATATGGATTCTTTTCAACTGTTTCCAATTCAAATCTTGTACTTTCAACCATACGTACCCACGGTGCCATCTTTTCTTTGTTTAAAACAATTTTTTCAAATGTTTCAAAAGTTCCAGATGCTGTGTTTCTTGAATATATCTGTATTTGTTTTTTAGGTAAATTTGGATCAACCTGATTCCAATATCTAATTTTTCCAGTATATATCTTCTTTAAAGTATTTAACGATATTTTTTCTAAGTTCAGATTTTTATTCACAATTATGGCAATACCATCATATCCTATAACAATAGGTATAAAATATCTTCCTTCTTTGTGCATCTTTGCAATTTCACTTTCCTTTAACCATCTACTTGCATTCGCTATATCCGCAGTTTTGTTAAATAAAGCTGCTATTCCCGTAGATGAACCTGCTCCTTCTAATGTTATTTCAAGATCAGGATAAATCGTTTTTAATTTCTCAATCCAAAGCTGTGCGATAGGAAATATGGTATTTGAACCCTTTATCACTAGAGTTTCCGAAAATAAAAACACAGTAAATACAAAAAGAATTAACACAAGAAACTTTCTCATAAAAAACACCTCCTGTTTTTAGTCTCCAGGAGGATTTTCTCAAAAATTTATTTAAAGTATTTTAAATTATATTAAGAAATGTTAAGATTACTTCCATTCTCTTCTTAAAAGTCCCATTACAATTACATCCCAATATTTTCCATCCCTAAATAACTCTTCCCTTAAAACTCCCTCTTTTTTAAAACCAAGTTTTTCATAACTCCTTATAGCCCTTTGATTAAAAGAATAGACATGTAACTTTATCTTATTAATATTCATTTCTTTAAACACAAAATCTACTAAAAGTTCCATTGCTTCTGTTCCATATCCTTTATTCCAGTAAGACATTCCAAGAAAAATACCAAGTTCACACACCGAATTCTTCCAATCTACCTTATTAACACCACATCCTCCTATATACTCATTGCTTTCTTTTAACTCAATTGCAAAAGAATAGTTATCAGAAAAAGCATTAAAACCCTCATACCATTTTATTTCATCTTCTACCCTTAGAGGATATGGAATACCGGGCATTGTGTATTTTAAAACATTGTTCACCATATTTCTTGCTTTTTCTAAATCCTCCCTTCTGTATTCCCTTAATCTAACCTTTTTACCATCTAACACAAATATTCCTCCTTTCTTACAAAATGTTATAATATACTTAGGGGGAAAATAATGGATACGAAAAAAATATTCGAATCAATTTTTAATTTAGTAGTCAACTTTACACAGTTTTTTCAACAAAATAGCACTTTTTCGAAGATGACAACAAATGAATTCTACTTATTCTTATTCGTCAATTTTAACTCACCTGTATCTATGAAATATTGCTCTGAAAAAATGGGACTTTCCAAAAGTACTATTACCGTACTTATTGACAAATTGGAAAATAAAAAATTGGTTAAACGAAACCGTTCAAGTGAAGATAGAAGGCTCATACTTATTTCCCCCACCAATAATGGTAAAAAGCTCTTTGAAAGTTTTTCAAAGGATTTTTACAAAATAATAGATTTTACTATTTCAAAGATCCCAGATAAAGAACTAGAAATTATAAATAAAGGATTTGAACTACTTCTTAGAAATATCTACAAAAAATAACTCTTCTTAATTTTACACCAAAAACAAAAAATTTTTTAAATAACTGTTCATAATCGGCTTTAATAACTTATCCAATAATTTTGTTTTATTTTATAAATAGTTTATAATATAAATAGTCTAAAATATAAACTATTTAAGAAGGTAAAAAAATGGTATTTATAACAGGTGGTTCTGGACATTTAGGGAATGTCTTAATAAGGAAATTAATATGTAATGGTGAAAAAGTTGTAACTCTTGTTCACCCAAGTGATAAATGCGAAAGTTTAATGGATTTAGATGTGAAAATTATAAAAGGTGATGTTAGAGATTATAATTTGGTAAAAAACATAGCAGAGGATGCCGATATAATAATACATCTTGCTGCAATTATTTCAATCCTTCCATGGAAAAAAAGACAAGTCTTTTCTGTTAATATAAATGGTACAAAAAACATATTAAATATTGGAAAAAGGCTTAACAAAAAAATAATTTACGTTAGTTCAGTACACGCTTTTATAGAACCTAAAAAAGGTACAACAATTGATGAAAGTATAGAAATAAATCCCAAAAAAACCGTTGGAATTTACGGAAAATCAAAAGCTTTTGCTGCACTTGAAGTCTTAAATGCAGCAAAATCTGGCCTTGATATCATAACAATATGCCCAACAGGTATTATTGGACCATATGATTTTAAACCATCTGAAATGGGAAAATTCTTTATACACTATTTACAGGGAAAATTAAAATACATAATAAATGGCAGCTTTGACTTTGTCGATGTAAGGGATGTCGCAAATGGAATTATAAAATTAATAACCCACGGAAAAAAATCGGAATTTTATATTTTAGGGAATGAGACTATTTCAATAAAAAGGATTGTAAAATTATTAAACAAAATTACAGGAGAAAAAAAATCCCCAAAAACAATTAACTCACGCTTTGCCTATTTTATATCATGGCTTGCCGCAACATATGGTTTTTTTACAAATACAAAACCTCTTTTTACACCTTACTCAATCCACACACTTACTAGAAATTACAAATTTTCACACAAAAAAGCAAAAAAAGAAATTAATTACACTCCTCGCCCAATTGAAGAGACACTCTTTGATACACTTGAATGGTTTAAAAATTATCTAAGAAATTCTTTAAATTTCACTTATTTCCACCATGTTTAACAAATCAATTACATCTTCTTTTTTACATAATTCTGTGCCAGGCGTCATAACAGCTGCAGTCCCAGCGGCATTTGCCCATCTAAAAGCTTCCTTTCTTCCTAGTTCTCTTTTTAACACATAAGCTGCCAAAAAGGAATCTCCTGCTCCCACAGCACTTTTCACTTCTACATCCAAAGGCTTTGCATAATAACATTCATCTTCTGAAACTAACATAGCACCCTTACCACCTAAGGTTAAAAGAATTTCCTTTAAATTAAACCTTTTCAAAATCTTCTTACCTTCTACTTTAAAATCTTCCAAACTCTTTAATTTTTTTCCGACAAGTCTCTGAAATTCATGTTCATTTGGTTTTATAACATCTGGATTTCCAAGAAGTCCCGCCTTAAGCTTCTCACCATCTGCATCAAAATATACATATACTCCCCATTGCTTTAACGCAAATATTATTCCAGTGTAAAAATCTGGTGAAACTCCTTTTGGAAGGCTTCCTGAAATTATGATTACATCACCTTCTCTAACAATTGCATTTAAAACTTCAAGAATCACTTGTAGTTTCTTTTTCGAAATCTTTTCACCTGGCATACTAAATCTATACTGTCCTTCTTTTGTCTCCATTATTATATTAGTCCTTGTTTCAACTTCTACCCTTATAGTACTATAAATAACCCCTTCTTTATCAAGCATTTCCTCAATTCTCCGCCCAGTTTCACCACCAAGTAATGAAATAGCAACAGATACCCCACCAAGTTCTTTAATTACTCTTGAAACATCTATACCCTTTCCCGCTGGATAGTCAACAACATTTTTTACGCGAATTGTATCATCCAAAACCAATTTATCAACGTATAAATACCTATCCAAACAAGGATTCATCGTAAGCGTAAAAATCAAAATTTCACCCCTTTCAAAAAGGCCAGATTAAATCTGGCCTTAAATTACTAATCCACCATCCACTCCTATTACTTGACCTGTAATGTATGAGGAATCATCAGACGCTAAAAATAGATAAACCTTTGCAACTTCTTCTGCTTCTCCCATTCTTTTTAAAGGTATTTTTTCATTTAAAGCTTGTATTATTCTATCAGGAACTTTTTCCGTCATTGGTGTTTTAATAAACCCGGGAGCTACTGCATTTACCCTAATTTGTGCACCTTTTCTTGCAAGTTCTTTTGCCCATGTCTTTGTCATACCAATTATACCTGATTTTGTTGCAGCGTAATTTGTTTGGCCTATATTTCCATATACCCCCACAACTGATGAGGTATTTATGATACTTCCTTTTCCATTCTTTAACATTATTGGTGCAACAGCCTGTGTCATGTTAAAAACACCCTTTAAATTGACATCTATTACTTTATCCCAATCTTCTTCTTTCATCTTTAACAATAAAGCATCTCTTGTAATTCCAGCATTATTTACTAAAACATCTATTTTACCGTATTTTTCGACTATTTCGTCCACCATTTTCTTAATTGCACTTCTATCACAAACATCTAATTTATAAGTATCAATACTTTCATTTTCCTCCTTTAATTTTTTTAAATTTTCCTCAACTACATCACAAGCTATCACTTTTGCCCCTTCTTTTGCAAATAACAAGGAGGCAACTTTCCCTATTCCACTACCTGCACCTGTAATTATACAAACTTTTCCTTCTAATTTCATATTCTAACCCCCTTAAGTTAGTCTTGTTTAACATTTTAATTATACAACCTCTATAACTTAAATACAAGAATAAAAATTAAAATAGAAATTGAAAAAATTAAAAATAAAGTATCCCGAATACTCCAACATAATTTATAATAGCTTTTTCTCTCAAATAACCCGTATTTTCTTGCTTGCAATGCAATTGAAATTTCTTCTGCCTTTCTTATTGATGAAACAAGAAGAGGGACGATTATTACAATTATCGCTTGAAGTTTATACTTTAGCCCTTTTTGGTCAAATTTTGCCCCTCTTGCAATTTGCGCTTTAATTATTCTATCAACCTCATCAAACAAAATAGGAATAAATCTAAAAGAAATGGTCATAATCATTCCAAAATCGTCTCTGTATCTTTTTTTTACACCAAAAAATTTTAAAAGATCAGATAACCCTCTTGAAATCAACAATGGTGAAGTAGTAAAAGTTAAAAAAGATGCAAAAAGTACAACAAATGCAAGTCTAAGTGCTATAAAAATGGACATTTCAAGTCCACTGACAAAATACTGCACTACTGAAGCAAATAATATTAAAAACCACATGTTTTTCACAGATCTCAAATACAAAGTAAATCTAATATTTGACAAAAATGATATAAGCAAAAACACAAAAAAGAATATCAAATACCCTGTTAAATTTTGTACAAATAAAACAGCTGACACTAAAACAAAAGAAGAAATAATTTTTGTTCTTGGATCTAACGCGTGTATTATGGAATTTCCTGGTACATATCTTCCAAAAGCAAATTTCATATTACTCCTCCATTAAAAAATGTGAAATTCCAAAAATAAAGGAGCCAAAATTAATGAAATAACAGCCATTATTTTTATCAAAATATCCAAACTAGGTCCAACAGTATCTTTTAAGGGGTCACCAACTGTATCTCCTATCACAAGCGCATCGTGTTCTGTTGAGCCTTTCTCAAGCCCTTTAATTTTCCCCTGTTCTAAATGTTTCTTTGCGTTATCCCACGCACCACCGGCATTTGCACTAAATAACGCTAACATTATACCACTTAACGTTGTTCCAACCAATACACCACCGACAAACTCTGTTCCAAGTAAAAATCCAGAAATTATAGGCGTAAGAACTGCAATAAATATAGGTTTGCTCATTTGTTTAATTGCTCCTGCAGCACTTATCTTAACACATGTTTGATAATCGGGCTTTTCATCACCTGTCAAAATACCTGGCCTTTCTTTAACCTGACGTCTAATTTCATCTACCATTAATCCTGAACTTTTTACAACAGACTCTATCAAAATCCCACTAAACATAAACGGTAAAGATGCTCCTAAAATAGCTCCCGAAAGTGTTTTAGCATTTATGATATTTAAATTCAAAAGATCAAAAACGTTATTAAAAAACGTACCTGGAGATGTTTGGGAAAAAACATACGAAGCAAAAAGTGACAAAGCAGCCAATGCAGCAGAACCTATTGCAAATCCTTTACCAATTGCGGCGGTGGTGTTACCAACCATATCTAATTTATCCGTAATCTTCCTAACATCTTCCTCTAATTTTGCCATTTCACTTATTCCACCCGCGTTATCCGCAATAGGCCCATACGAATCAACGGAAACCGATGTTGCAACAAAGGAAAGCATACCTATAGATGCCATTGCAACACCGTATAGCCCTGAAAAATAATTTGCAAGCAAAATCGCTATAAATAAAAATATTGAGGGTAAAAATACACTTTTCATACCAAGTGCCAAACCACCAGATATCACAATTGCAGATCCCTGCTTTGATTTATAACTCAACTCCCTTGTAGGCCTAAAGTCATCTGAAGTGTAATATTCCGCCAATAATCCAATAATGATTCCTACAAAGACCCCTAAAACTGAAGAAAAATATGGTGAAAATTTTCCAAATCTAAACCCAAAAATTTCCAATTTTTTTACATCTGACAAATAATAATTAGTCAAAAGAAAATTTCCAAACAAGCTTAAAATTGCAGATAAAAACAAAGAACTGTTTAAATCTTTATGTGGATTTCCAGATCCTTTCTTTAATATTACAAAATAAATTCCAAAAATACTCCCGATCAACCCCACAGTAGTATACAAAAACGGGTAATAAATTAACTTCTTTACCGTTTCATAGTATAAATTACCTGATAGTGTAAAAATATAAGATGCTAAAACTATAGCAGATAGTATTGAACCCACATAACTTTCTAGCAAGTCTGCACCAAGTCCTGCAACATCTCCCACATTATCTCCTACATTATCCGCAATTGTTGCTGGATTTCTTGGATCATCCTCTGGTAATTTTAACTCCGTTTTTCCCACTAAATCCGCTGCCATATCTGCAGCCTTTGTATAAACTCCTCCTCCCACTCTATCAAACATGGCAATTATGGAGCACCCTAAAGAATATCCAGAAACAGTCATTGCAAATGGTATAAAATTAATCCCCAAATAGTTCTTTATAATCACTAAATTTTCTTTATCAAGTTGATAAGAAAAAAGCCAAAAGACTATACCAAGCCCCAGTAGTGCAAAAGAGGCAACAGACAACCCCATAACAGATCCACCCTGGAAAGCAAGCTTTAATGTTTTGTTTAAATCACGTGTTTCACGTGCAATATTTGAAACTCTTACATTTGCCCTAGTTGCAATTTTCATTCCTATAAATCCTGCAAGTGAACTCATCAACGCACCAATCAAGAAGGAAACTGATACATACCATGCAGTTATAAAACCAAGAATTATAGCAATGGGTATAGATATTTTAAAAACAACTGCATATTCATGTGAAATAAACGCATCTGCACCTTCTCTAATTGCAAGAGAAATCTCCTTCATTTTGTCGTTCCCCTCGGATTTTTTTGTGACAAAATAAAAATTTAATAACGCAAGCCCTATCCCCAATATAGGTATCAATAAATAAACCATCAACATCCCTCCTTTTACCAAATCTTAACTTAATTATAACAAGGTTTTGTTCCAAAATTATGTACAAGTATTTCCAATTTGTTAAAAAATATGATATAATGTTTCAAGAAGATATCAGTTAACATTTGAATTTGAGAGGAGGTTCCTTCTATGGGAAAAAGGAAAGTTATGGTTATTGATGATCAACCGGAAATTCTTGAATTAATTAGTTTCACGCTCGAAAAAGAAGGATATGATGTTATACCCGTCGAAGACGCTGAGAAAGCTCTTGAAGAGATTAAAGATAAAGATGTGGATATGTTTCTCGTTGATATAATGTTACCTGGAATGGATGGCTTTGAATTTGTAAGAAATATTAGAAGTCAAGAGAAACATAAATTTACACCTGTAATCTTTTTAAGCGCTAAAGGTGAGGAATTTGATAAAGTCTTAGGTTTAGAATTGGGTGCAGATGATTACATAACAAAACCATTTAGTATTAGAGAACTCCTTGCAAGAATCAAAGCTGTATTTAGAAGAATGCAGCTTTCCACTCAAGTAAAAGAAGAAAAACCAAAAAAGATAGTTGCGAAAGATTTGGAAATTGATGTAGATAAGTATGAGGTAAAAATAAAGGGTAAAAAAGTTAATTTAACCCCGTTGGAATTTGATCTTTTAAGATTTCTAGCCGAAAATGAAGGGAAGGTATTTTCCAGAAACGTACTTTTAGACAAACTTTGGGGGTATGATTACTTTGGTGACACAAGAACTGTTGACGTTCACATAAGAAGGCTTAGAACAAAAATAGAAGAAGATCCTTCGAATCCTAAATATATAGTAACAGTTAGAGGAAAGGGGTACAAATTTAGAGACCCTGGAAAGGAAGAATAATTAATGCTCTATTTGATAATTACTATATTTGTACTATTAATGTCTCTCTTTGTTGTAATACACAAATTAAAGAAAATAAAAAAAGAATACGATATACTACAAATTTCCATGAAAAAAATAGAAAAATTGATAGAGGAGGATAGGAATTCTCCTCCTCTTTATATTTCAGAAAAAATTAGAAAGAAAATAACGGCTTTAGAAGAAAAAATATATGAACTAGAGTTATCACTAAAAAACCACTTGACTATTTTAAATAATATAGTTGATCCTATAATAATAGCGAAAAAAGATGGAACTATTACATTTGCAAATATTGAAGCTCGCAATATTACAAGGCCTGGAGTTGAAGGAAGAAAACTATACGAAGTTTTTGAAGATTATTACGTAAATCAGATGTTCGAAGAAGTTCAAATCAAAAAAGATCTGAAATCCGGAGAAATAAACCTCTTTGTCAATGGTGAAAAAAGATATTACGAATTAAAAATAGTACCTGTTACACTGGAGCAAAATAACGAAAGGTATATTATAATACTCCATGATGTAACACAAGAAAGAGTTTTGGAGAATGTAAGAAAAGAATTTATTTCTAATGTTTCTCATGAACTTCGAACACCGCTTACTTCAATTCACGGATATGCAGAAGCACTTCTTGATGATTCCCTTGAAGATAAGGAATTAATAAAAAGATTTTTAACGATAATTGAATCTGAAGCCGCAAGAATGACCAGATTAATCAACGATTTACTTGATCTTGAAAAACTAGAATCTGGAAATACTCAATTTGTATTTGAAAAAATCAACTTCACCGAGATTCTTGAACATGTAAGAAATATAATAGAACCATTGGCAAAAGATTACAAAGTTGAAGTCGAGTTTGTCTACCCAGACAATATCGAACTTATAGGTGATAAAGATAGACTAACTCAGATGGTACTAAATCTAGTTGATAATGCGGTAAAATATACTTCTCTAAAAGAAAAAGGAAAGAAAAAAGTAACTGTTGAAGCATACAAAGAAAATGACAATATAAAACTAATTATAAAGGATACTGGCGTTGGAATCCCTGAAAAAGCACAAAAAAAGCTGTTTGAAAGATTCTACAGAGTGGATAAAGCCAGAAGCAGAAAAATGGGTGGAACAGGTCTTGGATTATCAATTGTAAAAACAATTGTAGAAAAACACAATGGTGTAATTGAGTTTTCAAGTAAAGAAGGAGTAGGAACAAAGTTTATCGTTACTTTACCAACGGGAGGTAATACAAATGAGACCGTATGATATTATTCTAAAAAAAAGAAATGGAGAAACTCTTAATAAGGAAGAAATAGAATACATGGTAATGGGATATGTAAATAAAGATATACCAGATTATCAGATGTCCGCCTTTTTGATGGCAATATTTTTCAAACACTTAAACAACGAAGAAAGGGCTATTTTGACGGAAATAATGGCAAAATCTGGTGATATGTTAGATTTATCAAAAATAGAAGGAAAAAAAGTGGACAAACATTCAACAGGTGGTGTAGGTGATAAAACAACATTAGTTGTTGCCCCAATAGTCGCATCACTTGGTGTTCCAGTCGCTAAAATGTCAGGTAGAGCTTTAGGCCATACTGGAGGTACCATTGACAAATTAGAATCAATACCTGGATTTAAAACTTCGTTAACACTAGATGAGTTTTTTGAAAATGTAAACAAATACAAAATAGCTGTTGTAGGACAAACTGCAAATCTTGCACCTGCAGATAAAAAGATATACGCTTTACGTGATGCAACGGCAACAGTAGACGAAGTCTCTTTAATTGCTTCAAGTATTATGAGTAAAAAACTTGCTGGTGGAGCTGATGCATTTGTATTGGATGTAAAGGTAGGTTCAGGTGCATTTATGAAAGACATTGATTCTGCAAGAGAACTTGCCAATGCCATGGTAGGTATTGCAAAAAGTCACAACAAAGAAGCCGTTGCTGTTTTGACTAATATGGATGAACCTCTTGGTTTCTTTGCTGGAAATTCTTTGGAAGTACTCGAAGCAATTGAGACCCTAAAAGGAAATGGAGATAAAAAATTCGTTGAGTTGTGCCTTACTTTATCCGCATGGATGTGTTATCTGGCTGGAAAAGACTCTTATGAAAAATGTTATAAACTTGCGTATGATTCTCTAAATAACGGAGACGCTTTAAATAAGTTTAAAGAATTTATAATCGCACAAGGTGGCAATCCAGATGTAGTACAAAAACCGAAAGATATATTACCTATTTCCAACAATTTTGTAGAATTTAAGGCAAACAAAGACGGATATATATCAAAAATAAATACGGAAAAAGTAGGAGTTGCTTGTAATTATTTAGGCGCAGGAAGAGTAAAAAAAGAAGACAAAATTGATCATTCAGTTGGTCTAGAATTTTTAAAAAAAATCGGGGATAAGGTCTCAAAAGGTGAAACAATAGTAAAACTTTACATAAGTGAAAATAGTGATGTGGAAAGTGCCCTTAATCTTCTTAACGATGCGTATACAATAGGTGACAGCGATGTCCAAAAACTCGATATTATTTTGGATATTGTAAAGTGAGGTGAATTTTTGAAAAAGATATTTGTAGCATTTATACTAATCATTGCCCTTGTTTTAAGTGCACATACTATAATTTATAAAAACCACGCTTTTTATTCGCAATCTGTGTGGATTAACGAAGAAGTATTAAAACAACTAGGTTTTCGTTTTGTAAAAAACGATAAGATATTTATGGTTTTTAATAATGATCTTATTATAGGTAAAAATGGTGATTTTACGTTAAATTTTGACAAGATTTTTAAAAACGTATATCAAATTAATGATAGTCAACTATACGTTAATATAGACTTTATAAAAGACTATTTTAAACTTAATGAATACTCATTAAATGGTCAAAAGATATTGTACGATACTCTCCCTGAACTAAAAAGTGTAAATTTTGAAAATAACAATTTATCTTTGTATTTTTCTTCAGAAATAACAAAAGAATTCTTAAAATTAGAAGTGGAAAATAGAGATTTAATCATCACTGTTGAACCTGTAAATGGGGATCCAATAGTAATAGGAAATGTTAATTTGCAAAAATCCCAAAACAAATTTTTGCTTTTTATATTAAACAACAAATTAAAGCCTGTTCCCATTACTTCATATCAAAAAAATATAGTAAAAATTGCTCTAAACTTTACAGAAGAAGAAAAAAGGGTTATAAAAGATGGCCTTATTTGGGAACGAAAAGTAGAAACATTTAACAAAGTAAAATATCTAATCAATTATTTAAGAATTGATCCAAAAAAAGTTGAAATACTACCGGTATTTCCACTTAATGGAATTGGTACAAGAGAAGATTTAAGACAAATATTAAAAAATAACGGTTGCATTGCTGGAATAAATGCAAATTATTTTGATCCATCAAATAATTTACCTATTGATCTTGTAATAAAAGACGGCAAAATATTATCAGATAAATACGGGTTAAGACCATCATTTATACTGACATACAACAACGAGGCTTTCATAAAAAGAATAAATCTTGAAATTAACATTTACATTGGTGATCTACTCTTTTTAGTTAAAGGTGTAAACACACTGGCAAAAGGTGAGGTATTGCTATACACAGATGAATTCGCTTTAAAGATACCAAAGGATGAACAAAAATTATACTTCATCATTGAAAACAACAAAATAAAAGCAATTGGATATATAGATAAGGTTCCAGATGGTGACATGGTTTTATCAATTGACAAAAAATATAAAAAATATTTAAAAGATGTAAAAAGTGGAACAAAAGTAGATTTAATACTAAATTCGGATTTTCCATTTCCTATAAAACATGCAATTGGTGCCGGACCTCTATTGGTCGAAAACGGTAAAAAACTAATAGACGGTGCAGAGGAAAAGTTGAGATATGGTAATGGAATAGCCACTTCAAAAACAACTAGAACTATTATTGCTCTAACAAAAGAGGGGAAAGTTGATTTTATAGTAATAGAAGGATATAATAACAACGGCGGAATGGATTACGATATTGCTGCAGATTTTCTTATATCAAAAGGATACTTTTTTGCGATGATGTTAGATGGTGGAGGATCAAGTGCTATGGTTATTCAAGATGAAGTGGTTAACCAAGATGGACAAATACAAAGAGGTATACCAGTAGGTTTAGGAGTAAAATAAAAAAACGGAGGTGCCTACATTGGAACTTAAAAAATTTATAAGAGACATTCCAGACTTTCCAGAAAAGGGAATTATATTTAGGGATATTACACCGCTTTTAAAAGATGCTGAAGCATTCAAGTTTTCTATTGATAGTCTTTCGGAAAAATTAAAAGATATCGACTTTGATATTATTGTTGCACCTGAAGCAAGGGGATTTATTTTCGGTGGAGCACTCTCATACAAGTTAAACAAAGGATTAGTTCCCGTAAGAAAACCTGGGAAATTGCCATATAAAGTAATTTCTGAAAAATATTCACTTGAATACGGAGAAGCAGAACTTCAAATGCACATTGATGCTATTTCAAAAGGACAAAAAGTAATAATATTTGATGATGTACTTGCAACTGGAGGTACTGCACTTTCTTTAAAAAAACTAGTTGAAAAATCCGGTGGAGAAGTAGTAGCTATGTCATTTTTGATAGAACTTAGTTATTTAAATCCAAGAAAAATCCTAAGTAACGATAAAATTATATCTCTTATTGTATACTAAAGGGGGAATTTTCATGCTAAAGTTTGATTTCACTAATCTATTTAGTGAAAGAGTTTTTGACAACATAACAATTGAAGATGTTAAAAATTACGAAGAAAAAATCAATAAAATCGCTAATGAAATTGATAAAAATAAACCTGGATTTGCTGAAATTGTATTTTCTAGAAAATGGATTGATTCAGTCTTAGATTTAAAAGATTTTATTTTTGAATTTGATAATTTAGTTGTTTTAGGAATTGGTGGTTCAGCTCTTGGTAACATTGCCTTACAAAACACATTAAAGCCATTTAATTGGAATTTTCTGTCAAAAGAAGAAAGAAAAGGAAAATTGAAAATTTTTGTGATAGATAATGTAGATCCAGATTACGTTGCTTCAATACTTGACACAATTGATGTAAACAAAACATTATTTAATGTAATATCAAAATCTGGTAGCACTGCAGAAGCAATGTCAAATTATCTTATAGCACGTGGTATTATTGAAACGTATGGATTAGATCCAAAAAAACATTTAATATTTACCACAGATCCAGAAAAAGGAGTATTAAGAAGTATCGCAAACAAAGAAAGTATAAGGACTTTGGAGATTCCTCAAAACGTCGGGGGAAGGTTTAGTGTTCTTACACCTGTGGGATTGTTATCTGCATACGCCGCAGGCATAGACATTGAAGCATTGTATGATGGAGCTAAAAACGCTTATAAAAAACTATTAAATCCACTGTTTGAAAACCCGGCAGCTTTAATAGCACTTACACACTATTTATACTACAACAAAGGTAGAAATATCTCAGTTATGATGGCTTATTCCAACAAATTATATTATTTAGCAGATTGGTATAGGCAACTTTGGGCAGAAAGTTTGGGAAAAAAATTTGATAAAGATGGCAACAAAGTAAAAGTTGGTCAAACACCTGTTAAAGCCCTTGGAGCCGTTGATCAACACTCTCAAGTGCAACTATACAATGAAGGACCGGATGATAAAATAATTACGTTCTTAAAAGTTGAAAAATTCAAAAGAGACATTAAAATTCCGCATGTTCATGATGAAGAAGCCCTCTCTTATTTACAAGGAAGCAAATTATCAACTCTTTTGAATAATGAACTTCTTGGAACTGAAAATGCAATACTTGAACATGGTAAACCATCTTTAAAGATAACATTCCCACAAATCGATGAATTACATGTTGGTGAATTTTTCATGACGTACGAACTTGCTACAGTAATTGCTGGAAGTCTTTTTAACGTTAATCCATACGATCAACCTGGAGTAGAACTAGGTAAAAAAATAACATACGCATTAATGGGAAGGCCAGGTTTTGAAGAATACAAAATAAATCCAAGCAGTGAAAGGATAGAGTTATAATGAAAATTATTAAAATACTAATAAAAGAATTTAATCCCGTTGAAATTTATGAATCAGAAGAATACATAACTTTAATTATAAACGATGAGACAAATATAGCGGAAAAATTAAAGCAATTTCCCAAAAAATATGAAGTTGAAAAAAGTCTTAGGATCTTAACCACAGAAGAGCTTGAAAAATTTTCTGAAAAATTAGGAGTGAAAGTGTATTGAAATACACCATCTGCGTTACTGGAAAGATAGGTACAGGGAAATCAACTGTTTCAAATTTTTTCAAAGAAAAAGGTTTTAAATACATAAATATGGATGAAATAGGAAAAGAAGTATTTTACTCAAAATCCAAAGAAATAAAGGCACTTTTTGGAACAGACAATAGAAAAGAAATATCCAAAATTGTATTTACACAAAAAGATATGTTAAAAAAATTAGAACAAATCTTACATCCACCAATGCTAAAAAAATTGGAAAATTTAACTCAAAATAACGGTTTATACGTAATAGAAGCAGCAATAAAAAGAAGGTTGAAAATTACATGTGATCTCACAATAACGGTAACTTGTTCAAAAGATGTTATTCATAAACGATTGGCAAACAGGGGGCTTAATAAAAGTATGGTAGATAAAATTTTGGAAAATCAAAGTGACATCTTAGATGAAGGAATTATAATCAGAAATGATTACTCTTTAGAACTATTAAACGAAAAATTAGAGAAAATATTTGCAATTTTAACTAAAACACTCCCTTGTTAGGGAGTGTTTTAGTTTAGTTTCTTTATTATTTTTTGTCTATACATTTCTTTATCAGATTTATTTATTGCCCCAATTACATCATCAAAACTCCCTGGTATATTTACAGATCCCCATGAAAATCTCGTTTTGGTATTTTTTTCAATCCTTTTCACAACCTTTTCTCCATATTCTCCATTCAAAAAGATGACAAATTCATCTCCACCCCATCTAACTATAAAATCTCCTTTTCTAATAAACTTCTTAACTGTTGAAACAAACTCCCTTAAAACTTTATCTCCCTCAAGATGTCCATAAGTATCGTTTATTTTCTTTAATCCATCTAAATCTACAAAAACTATTGTTCCTATTTTATTTTCCCTTTTTAACTCGTGATATTTTTTAAATAGTAATTCCATACCTGCCTTTCTGCTCAAAGCACCTGTAAGTTCGTCATAAAAAGCATTCTCTTTCATCGTTTCAAATTTTTTTACATTTTCATAATGGATTTCAGCTATAGCTAAAATGTACTTCAATAAATTTTCTTCAAACCGACTAATAGTATTGTAGTAAACTACTATCTTTAAATTATCAAATATATATTCACTAGAATTTCCCTCAACTTTTCCAAATTTATAAGCGCTTTCCCCATTCTCAAAGATTTCAACACCTAAAATAGAATGCAATATATTAAATATACTCTTGCTAAGCTTTTCTAAAAATTTAATTTTCTCAATTGTTCCAACAATATCTACAACAAAAATAGAAAAAAGCGGAAATAGTGCTTTCTCTTTTAATTCCTCGTTTGCTTTTAATATAATATCCCCTATCTTTTTCATGTGCTATCACCTCGTTTGGTTTATCGACTAGTTCTTTAAATTCTTTAACTTTTCCCTCACCTTAAATAGTTCATCTCTAATACGTGCTGCATCTTCATATCTTAATTCAGATGCAGCTTTGTACATTTCCTCTTCTAATATTGCCATGTATTCTTCCGCCGACAATGTTTCTTTTAGCATAAACACATCCAATCCTTTTTTATTGTCTTCTTCATCCATAAATTGTTTAAATATCTCTTCATTCAGTGGTTTTACAATACTCTGTGGCTTTATATTATACTTTTTATTATATTCCAATTGTATTTTTCTTCTTCTATTTGTTTCTTCAATTGCTTTCCTCATTGCAGAAGTAACTCTATCTGCATACATTATTACTTTACCATTTTGGTTTCTTGCAACACGTCCTATTATTTGAATAAGAGTAGTTTCACTTCTTAAGAAACCTTCTGTATCAGAATCAAGAATTGCAACCAGTGAAACTTCTGGTAAATCCAGACCTTCTCTTAATAAATTTACACCTACAACTACTTCTATATCACCACGTCTAAGTTTTTTCAAAACTTCTACCCTTTCAATAGTATCTAATTCTGAGTGCAAATACAAAGCTTTTATTCCATATTCTATCAAATATTCTGATAATTTTTCTGCAGTTTTCTTTGTCAAAACCGTTACGAGCGCTCGTTCATTTTTCTCCCTTATCTTTAAAATTTCTCCAATTAAATCATCCACTTGATTTTGCGTTGGTCTAACCTCAACCTCTGGATCTATCAAACCTGTAGGTCGTATAATCTGTTCAACCACTTGCTTTGAATTTCTAATCTCAAAATCACCTGGTGTTGCAGAAACAAAGATTATTTGATCTATCTTTTCCCAAAATTCATCAAATTTTAAAGGTCTATTATCAAATGCACAGGGTAATCTAAAACCATATTCTACCAAATTTTTCTTTCTAGAGTAATCTCCTCTGTACATAGCCCTTAACTGCGGAATTGTTATATGTGATTCATCTATAAAAATCAAATAGTCACTACCAAAGTAATCCAAAAGACTGTACGGAGGTTCGCCAGGTTTTCTACCATCAAAGTGTCTTGAATAATTTTCAATACCATTACAATACCCCAAAGTTGTAAGCAATTCTATATCATTCATGGTACGCTGTTTTAATCTTTCCGCCTCAAGTATTTTTCCATTTTTCATAAAATATTTTACTTGTTGTTCTAGTTCTTCTTTAATAGTATTAACGGCATTCAAAATTTTTTCTTCTGTTGTTATAAATTCCTTTGTAGGATAGATTATTACCCTATCAAGTTTTTCAATAATAGTTCTATTCAATGGATCAAAAGTAAAAATTCCATCCACTTCATCTCCAAATAATTCTATTTTTATACCATCATCTTGATAACTTGGAAATATTTCTATAGTATCCCCTTTTAGTCTAAAAGCACCTTTTGATTCTACGTCATCTTTTCTTTCGTATCCAATCTTTGCAAGATGCGTCAAAAACTTTCCCAATTTAATATTTTGACCTATTTCTACCTTAAAATTTAATGCACTAAAATCTCTTGGATCACCACAATTGTATATAGCAGACACACTTGCTACTACAATGACATCTCTTCTTGTGAGTATAGACTTTATAGCACTCATTCTCATGCGGGAAATAATCTCATTAATATCCGCATTCTTTTCAATATACAAATCTTTTGTTGGAATATAAGCTTCGGGTTGATAATAATCGTAATAGCTTACAAAAAATTCCACCTTATTTTCTGGAAAAAAACCTTTAAATTCAGAATACAACTGCGCAGCCAAAGTTTTATTTGGTGAAATAATTAAAGTAGGTTTTTGAATATTTTCAATAACCTTTGCCATTGTAAATGTTTTACCGCTACCTGTTATTCCCAACAATGTCTGAACTTTGTATCCACTTTTTAATCCATTAACTAATTTTTCTATAGCTTTAGGCTGATCCCCAGAAGGAACAAATTCAGAAATTACCCTAAACACCTTATAACCTCCTAGGTTCCACAAATAGTGTTTTGTAATTACTATATAAAACAAGTCCAGGTTTTAACCCCTTTGTTTTTCTAACATTCTTTGCCTTGGTATAATCCACAGGCACTTTCCCAGAATTTTTTCCCTTGCTATAACCTGCGGCTAAACTTGCTGCATATTCTATAACATCTTGATTTATTTTCTTTCCCGCATACTTTATTATTACATGTGCACCTGGCATCCCGCTAACATGTAACCAAATATCTTCATCTTTTGAATCTCTCACCAACATATCATTTTGCTTGTTGTTTTTTCCAATGTATATTACATACCCATCATACTCAATTTTTATAGGCTTAGATTCTTTATACATCTTCTTTCTCTTCTTTGATCTTACAAGCCCTACATTTTCCATCTCATTTCTTATATCTTCAAGTTCATTAAATTCATTTACCTCGTCTAATGTATACCACAGCTGATAAAGATAATCTAATTCCTTTTCTAAATATTGTTTTCTTTCCATTAGACCTTTCACTTTTACTTTTAATTTGTTATACCTTTTAAAATAAAAATTTGCATTTTCAATGGCATTTTTATTCTTATCTAGTCTAACTAAAACAGTTTCTTGAGTTTCCCAATCTACTAATTCAACTTTATCGACACCTTTTGGAACTTCATAGTAATAAGCCTTTAAAAGTTCCCCATATTTTCTATAATCATCGTAATTTTTTGTCTTTTCCAATTCCTTGTTTATTTTTTCAAGTGCATTTTCAATTTTAATAATCCTTTTCACAATTATATTTTCAAGATTTTTTTTCATTTGGAACAAAACACTCTTTTGTTCCTTAAATTCGAAAAACACATTAATAGCGTCTTCTATTTTATCACAATGCCTTTTTTTACTAATTTGTAAATGATGTAAAGGAAACGCGGAAATCTCAACAGGCATGTTATTTTCATAGTATAAAAATAAATATCCTTTCTCAAAATCATTTAAAATACTTTTCAGTGCCTCGTTAAAGCTCATGTTCTGCATCCTAAACATTAATTCTTTTACCGTTATTTTTGAAAAACCCTGCACTCTTTTATACAGCATTTCTACATCACTTTCATCTTCTACTTCATATGGTGTTATCTTTTCGGATTTATAAACAATAAATTCCTCACCAGGATAGATAGTCCTATACCTATTCTTTATTCTTTTATACGAATCTAAAATTACTCCATTTTCAACCAAAATTATATTCGAATGTTTCCCCATAATGTCAATATACAACTCATATACGTGTTTTTCACCTACTTCATCAATTTTAAACACAACCAATTTGAGTGTCCTTTCAAATTGAAAATCAATAACATCAACAACAATTCCCCCTCTTAATCTACTTCTTAAATATTCTACAAAATAGTGTCTTTTTGGATCTTGCGGAAGATTTCTTTTTTCAAACGTAATGTATGAAAAATTTGGATTTAATGATACTTTTAAATCAAAGCGGTGAAAACTAATATACACAACATTATTTTTGTAGTAAAAATTTCTTATATGCGCATTTAACAACTTTTCTTTTGCATAATCTACAAATCTCTTCATTACAAAACCATCATATGGCATTTTCTACCTCCTCTCACAAAATAAGTATATCATAAAAAAAGCGGCCCAAAGGGCCGCAAGCTCAATTATATCCAATAATTACTAATAATTACTCTTTTCCTTCGAACCAGTATGAATAGTAGTCATCACCTGGTCTCATTGCGTTTGGATACCAACCTTTAAGCCATTTTCTTTGTACCCTTACTCCAACAGGTTGATAAAGTGGTACACTAATTGCGTAATCTATTACAAACTTTTGTACTTTTGCATACAGTTCTGCTCTCTTTGTTGCATCTGTTTCTGCGGCTGCTTGCTCAATCAATTCATCCAAACTTCTTCCTCCGAGATCTGGATGAGGAGTACTTACAAATTCGCGGAACTTTTTACCTTGTCTTGGTCCATAATCACCTTTAGAATCATAATATGTAAAGATAAAGTTATCTGGGTCAGGGAAGTCTGCAAGCCATCCAAGAATGAATATTGGGAGCTCACCACGTTTCGTTGCATCTAAGAATGTTGGCCATTGCAATCCAACAACGTCTATTTTAATCTTTGGATTCAACATTTCAAGGTACATCTTAACCATCTCTGCCGTTCTTTGTCTTGCTTCGTTACCAAGGTTATATGCAACAGAGAACTTAAATCCTTTCTTCCAAGCTTCGCCATTCCATGCTTTCATTAATTCTTGTCTTGCTTTAAACAAGTTGAAATCGTAAAGCGGAAGTGATGGATCAAATCCAAGTAATCCCTCTGGTAATGCAGTTGGAACTCTCTTTGCAAAGCCTTTCAACACTTCGTCGATCAATGCATCATAATTTATAACGTGTGCAACTGCTTTTCTTGCATGTACATCGTTAAAGAAATCAACTGGTATACCATTTCCATCAAGTTTTCCACTACCAATGTATTTACTATCTTCCCTAATTGTCCAATTGAATCCCAATGCAGTAATTGAAAGTGTTGGAAGCCCTTCAATAATTTCAATATCTGGATTACCTCTAACTTGATCAAGGTATTGTATTGGGATATATGCAATATCTGCGTCACCTTTTTCGAGCATTGCTTTTCTCGTTGAGTATTCATCAATACCCCAAATTATAACTTTCTTAATCTTTGCAGGTTCTCTCCAATAATTTTCATTTGCTTCTAATATAACTTTTTGTTGTGCCCTATCCCATTCAACAAACTTGTATGGTCCAGTCCCCATCGCTGTTTGATAAAGTGGTGAATCTTCTTTTCTTTGATTGTGCCATTTCCACCATGTAGTTGGTTGTCCATCCCAAAGTCCTTGTTCGATACACCATTCTTTATCAAGGATTGCTCCCCAGTGTGCAGATTGTGCGATTACGTTCAAAAATGGACCATATGGTCTCTTAAGATGAAATACAACATTATCTCCTTCAACTTCAATTGCTTTATCTACTTCATCATATACCTTTTTGAATACTTCCTCAGCTTCTGGAAGTGGATTCCCATTTTCATCGAACAACTCATCATAATCTTTTCCAGAAACTTCCTTTACTAGATCCTCAACACTCCAAACACCGAAAATCGAATACCAGAGCATCCAAACTGGCCCACCTGCAGGATTGTAAAGTAATCCTCTTTCAAAACTGTATTCTACATCTTCTGGTGTTAAATCATTTCCATTGTGGAATTTGACACCTTTTCTAATTGGGAAAATATATGTTTTTCCGCCATCTTTAATAAGTCCGTTGTCAACCGTAGGAACTTCAGTTGAAAGTCTTGGTAAGAATTTGTTCAAACTTGAGCCATCGTATTGGATAAGGTTTTCGTATACTTGGTAAAGAACTTCACCGCTTGAAGTATCATATGCCAAATGTGGATCAAGGGTATCTGGTTCACCAATAGTTGCATCCACCAAAACGTTTGGATCAGCTGCAAACAATGCAACAGCTAAAACTACCATCAAAAACACCAAAATCTTTTTCACAAAAATCCCCCCTCTTCTAGAGTATAATAGTGCTCGTAACTATTATACCACAAAAATTACAAAGAAATCAACTCTTTTACACTTATGAAAAAAATATTTCTTTTATTTAACTTTCATATATTTTGCCGTTGGAATAAACACTTTTATCTTTGTCCATGGTAACTCAACAATCTTAAAATTTGCATATAAAACTGTCCTATCGACTAATACTTTTCCAATTGGATCAGAAACACTTCCCAAAAAATATACTTTCTTATTTTTAAAGTTAACCTTATTTGGTGTTATTTTACCAAAATTCTTATACTCATATCTTTTATTTCCATATTTGAAAATTGCAATGTCAAACAAAAAAATTTCATTTTCAAAAATAAAAGAAGAAATAGTGTAAAGTCCGCTTAAATCATTTGTTATTTCATATGCATAATTTAAATCAAAAATTACTTTCTTAATAGAACTATTTGCAATATGTTCCAAATCAGCTATGTATTTATGAAAATTACCTTTTGAAAAATCAAATGAATATATAAAAATTTCCGCAATATCTTTACCATAAACTACTTTAATTGCAGGTAATGGGATAAATTTTTCTAGTTCGATAACACTAATATCTAAATTTTCTCCTGGTATATCAATCTTCAACCTCTTTTTCCTAAGTATATCCCCCAAATACGGGAAAACGTATCTTGCAAAAAATTGCTTTTCCCCATTTCCAAACCTTGAAAAGTATTCTTCTATCTTTACACCATCAACCGCTAACAATTCAACATCATTTTTCAATTCACATTGACTATTTATTATAATATATTTACCATTTACGTATCTTAATTCAAAAGGCAAGACATTTGTTGTTTTTGCAGAAATAGGCAAGAAAAAATATATACCTGGAAGACTTGAAAAACGTTTTAAAAGAAAAACATAAAAATCATAACGATTCATGCTTTTGTAAATTTTTATATAGTCATTTTGAAAATCTTCCACATAGTGTATCTTCATCTGACTTATTAAATAATCAACATCTTTTTGCAAGGTTTTCTGTGAATATGGCATATATTTAAATAAATAAGGCGAAACTATAAAAAAAATAATAACTGCACTTACAAATATTAAAGAAAAATTAACAAATTTTCTCACAAAACTCCTCCCATTCTCATATCATACAAACATATTATACAAAAAAGTTCTTGATAAAAAAAGAGATTTATGGTATCATTTCAATGCATGGGTGCGTAGCTCAGTGGGAGAGCGCTTCCTTCACACGGAAGAGGTCGCAGGTTCAATCCCTGCCGCACCCACCAAAAGGGGCCTTTAGGCCCCTTTTTGTGATAAAATAAATTAGGGGTGAAATCTTGAAATATATAACATATCTTTTTGGAACTATATTAGCAACATTTGGTTTTATATTATTTTCTTTATACATTTCACTTTTTCTTTTTTCTCCAATAATAGAAAATATTTTTGCAATCGATATGAATATATCATCTGCATTACTGATAATTTCAGTATCTTTCACAATAACCGGCATTTTCCTAGGATTTTATTCTATTTCAAAAGACAATTGGGAATATGCTAATATATGGATTTTTGTATCTATTATTCTAAGTATTACTTCTTTTATATTTCAACTCTATAAACTTGCATCACTGGGACCAACGTGGATTGGAATTGAATTTTTTGGAACAACTGGAAATAAAATTGAAGCAATGTATATCGACATGCTTCTTTTTATAGTAAACCTTTGTGTTTTAGTAATAACATCCACAATTGGTTATAATATAAAAAGAGGTAAAAAATGAAAGTTCTAGGTCTCATTGTTGAATACAATCCATTTCATAATGGTCATTTGTATCATCTAAACAAAGCAAAAGAAATAGTAAAACCAGATTTTACCATTGCCGTTATGAGCGGTAACTTTTGTCAACGTGGTGAGCCTGCAATAATCGACAAATTTTCACGTGCAGAAATTGCACTTAAAAATGGTATTGATGTAGTTTTTGAACTACCTGTTGTTTATGCGCTACAAGATGCCGGAGGTTTTGCATACGGTGCTATTAGTCTTCTTGATAAATTAAAAACTGTTACTGATATTGTTTTTGGGAGCGAAAGCGCTGACAAACAATTTATAACAGAAGTTGCAAAAACACTTTCGATTAATTCCAAGGAATTTGATAAATTACTAAAAAAAGAACTTAAAAAAGGCATGTCATTTCCAAATGCCAGAAAATTTGCTTTAAAAGAATTTCTAAAAAAAGATGTAAATTTTATCAAAAAAATAGAAAATTCAAATGATATACTGGGAATTGAATATGTAAAATCTATACTAAAACTAAATAGTAACATAAAATACAACGTAATCAAAAGAATTGGTGCAAGATATAATGAATTAAACTTGACAAATAAATATTCATCTGCAACTGCTATTAGAAATGCAATAAAGATGGATAAGGAATTTAAAGAATTTGTACCGGATTCTTCATATGAGATTTTAAAACATACCTTCTTAAAAGGAAAAGGTCCTGTGTTTTTAGAAGACATGGAACAATTCATACTGACATTTTTGAGATTAAAAAGAAGAGAAGACCTAAAAAAAACATACAGTTTTAATGAAGGATTAGATCAACGATTCATTAATACAATTAAAAATTCTACAACACTTTCTGAATTTCTCGATAATGTAAAAACAAAAAGATTTACTTATTCAAGAATTAGAAGGGCAATATTTCACGCAATATTCAATTTTGAAAAAGAGTACATTGATTTTTCAAATAAGTTAGGTGTGCAGTACGCCAGAATTCTAGGCTTTACAAGAAAAGGACAAAAATTACTCTCCAAAATCAAAAATGTCTCAAAAATTCCAATAATTTCAAATCCTTCATTAAAAGACAAAATTTTAAAAAAGGCACTATCTAGTGAAAAATTCGAAATCAACAAATGTTTATTTAATTGGCAATTCGAAAAAGATATCTTGGCATCAAATATATACACAATGTTTTATCCTAAAAAAACTCAAAGAAAATACGGAGTTGATTTTAGAAAACCAATAATAATTGAGGGAGAAAATGAACGAAATAATTATCGTTCCGACAGAAAAAGAATGTAATATAAACGGGTATTTTCACATTCCATCTTATGATATCTTCCCATTTGAAGAAATAGAAAATTCTTGGTATGTACGCTCCAAAAGAATATACGCGCTTTATCTTGCACTTGAAGGAAAATTAAAAGCCGTTTCCACACTTTATTCCTTAACAAGATACGTCATGCCGCCTAATGTTTTCGAAAAATATATTTTTAAATTAAAACCAGGTGATAAACTCAATTCACCTGAAATGTTATTTTCAAATTTAGGATATGAAAGAACATACAACGTAACAGAAGGAGGACAATTTTCAATAAGAGGAGATATAATAGATTTTTTTGGTCCCAGTAATATTCCAACTCGTATTGAATTATTTGAAAATACAATAGAAGAAATAAGAATATTTGACGTTGCAACCCAAAAAAGTATTAAAAATATCGAATGTGCTCTAATTCTACCGGCCAAAGAATATATTGAAAAAGTAACACATGAAACTATCTTAGGCGAAAAATACAACGGTACATTTATAGACTACAATATAGAATTTAAAATAGTAGATAAAAAAAGATGTATTGAAGAATACGTAAAAAAGGAAAGAGAAATAAGGGAACTTATAATAAATCAAGACTTAAGAAAAAAGTATATAAAATTTTCGGGAATAGATTACACAAAAATTATAACTCTATCGAAAGAAAGCGACATAGAATTAAAACCTGTAAAATTTGAAAAAGAAATTAATTCCATACCAGTTATAAGCGAAGAAGAGTTCGAAATGGGAGAACTAGTCGTACATAAAGAATACGGTATAGCAAGATTTGAAGGTACTACAAAAATATTACAAAAAGGTCTTGAAAGAGAATTTCTAATACTTCAATTTAAAGATTCAAAACTATTTGTACCAACTGATAGATTAGATTTAATCCAAAAATATATTGGGGCAAAAGATACCATACAATTAGATAGTCTGAAAAAAAATAACTGGCAAAAAAAGGTTAAAAAAGTTAGAAAAGAAATTCAAAATACAGTAAAAGAACTCCTGAGATTAAATGCACTAAGAAAAAAAACAAAAGGGTTATCACTTCCAGGAGATCCTGAACTTGAAAAAGAGTTTGCAAAAACTTTTCCACACATTGAAACAGAAGATCAGCTAAAGGCTATAGAAGAAGTAAATAATGACTTAATGTTAGATAAAAACATGGATAGACTTATTGCTGGAGACGCCGGTTATGGAAAAACAGAAGTTGCCATGCGCGCTGCTTTTAAAACTGTTGTTTCTGGAAAACAAGTAGCAGTTTTAGTTCCGACGACTGTACTTGCAAGACAACACTTTGAAACATTTAAAAAAAGGGTTGAAAAATTTGGAATAAAGGTAGAACTATTCGACAGCTCTCTTACCCAAAAACAAAAGGAAAAAGTTAAAGAAAATATAAAAAAGGGAATCACAGATATTGTAATAGGAACACATGGAATTATCTCTTCGATAAAATTCTCCGATTTGGGACTTTTAATAATAGATGAAGAACAAAAATTTGGTGTCCATCAAAAAGAGGCATTTAAAAAAGTAAGAATAAATTTGAACATCCTTTCAATGAGTGCTACACCAATTCCGCGTACTCTACATATGGCATTAAGTGGTCTTAAAGACATGTCCATTTTAAAAACTCCACCTATTGGAAGAAAAAATATACAAGTTTTTGTGAGTAAATTTGATGAAAAAATTACTAGACATGCTATCTTAAGAGAAATAAACAGAGGAGGTCAAGTAATCTACGTACACAACAGGGTAAACTCCATTGAAGAAGTAGCAAATAATCTTAAAAAGATAGTTCCAGAAGTAAAAATAGATATTATCCACGGCCAATTACCAAAAAGAAAAATGGAAAAAGTTATAAAGGAATTTTACAATGGGAAATTAGATGTACTTGTTTCAACATCTATTATTGAAAATGGAGTTGATATACCAAATGCAAACACATTAATAGTTGACGATGCTCACAGATATGGCCTTTCACAACTTTATCAACTAAGAGGCAGAGTGGGAAGATCAAAAAAAAGGGCATTTGCATACTTTTTTTATCCAGAAAAAATAAATAAGGTTGCAACAGAAAGGCTTAAGGCAATTAAAGAAATTATGGGACCGGGAAGTGGTTTTCAAATAGCTTTAAAAGATATGGAAATAAGGGGAATTGGAAATATTTTGGGACTTGAACAACACGGCTTTATAAATGAAATAGGCTTAAATTATTATTTTGAAATATTAGATGAAGTATTGTCAAATATGGAAGGAAAAATACAATCAAAAGTAACTACAGAATTGTTAGGAATGAAAGGTTCAATTGTTATTCCAGATAATTATGTAAATGATCCTGTTGAAAGGCTCAGACTCTATAGAAGAATTTCTTCTTTTTCTAATGAAAATGAAATAAATGAAATATACGATGAATTTAAAGATAGATTTGGAACACCTCCTCAAAGTGTTTTAAATCTTCTAAAATATGCCAAAATAAGAATTTTAGCTTCAAAAAAAGGGATTTCAAAGATTATCTTTAAAGATGAAGCAATAATTGCATACACAAACGACAACTTAAAAATTGACCTTCCTCATATATATAACGAAAGAGAAAAATCATATATAATATACTCAGATGAAGAAACGTTTCTAAAATTTTTGCAGAAATAAAGGAGATCTTTTCCTAAAAAATACTAAAAATCTTTTTGATTGGATACTCTACATTATAGCTTTTCTCTATTTTGAAAAAAGCCTTAAGCTAAATAAAAAAATTTGAAATTTTTCAAAAAAGATTACTTAGAAATTTTATTCCTCATAGAATTTATACTATCTATTATTGCCGTAGCACGCTTTTCTCCTATACCTTCAACCTCTTTTAATGCAGAAAAATCAGCGTTACTCAAGGAAAAGACATTTCCAAATGCCTTGACCACATTGTGCGTTATATTCATTGGGATCTTTGCCACATTTCTCAACAACCTATATCCCCTTGATTGTACATGATAATCACTTAATTGATTTATATTTGCAATGTCATCATATCCCAGCAACCTTGACGTAGATATTGGCCTTCTTTCTTTATAATTTTTTAAAGTACTTATTATTTGTTCTACTACATCTTCATCTTCTATATCTTCTTTGTAATAATCCAATATAAGGTTTTTGATTATATCTTCAATATCAACCATTATTTCTTCCAGTTGCATTGATGCTAACCTTCCCTCAACTCCGAGTTCTATTACATAAGGATCTATTTCCTCTCTAATTTTCAAAATTTCAATGCCCTTGTTTATAATTTCAACCACATCGATTAAATTGACTCTGTTTTCAATTTCAAGAATATCTAAATTCAGAATCATTTTATCAAAATTTTGTCTGTATTTTTCCAGTGTATTTAATGCTTGATTAACTCTCGTAATTAAAAAGTTAATATCGTTAATTATATACCTGTAATTTTTGTAATACAAACTAATAATGTTCCTTCTTTTTGATACAGCAATCACCAATTCTCCTATCTGCTTTGCCACTCTCTCTGCAGTTCTATGCCGTGTACCAGTTTCACTAGTTGGTATACTTGCATCTGGCACAAGATGCACATTTGCAGCAAGTATTTTTGTTACATTATCATCTACCAAAATTGCACCATCCATCTTTGCAAGTTCATACAGTTTTTCTGGCATAAAAGGTATATCAAGCTTAAACCCTGCCTGAAAAATTTCCTCATTTTCTTTAAATTTTTCCTCGGGAATAAATACAATTAAAGCACCAAAATTTGCCAAAACTATATCATCTAATGCCTTTCTGAGTTTTGTACCTGGTGCTAGCAACTTTATTTTCGAAACCAACTCTTGCGGAATAGACATAAAACCCCACCTTGTATTTTTTTACACAAAAAGATTATAACATAAAAAAACGTGCTTGGTAAAACCAAGCACTTTTATTTTACCATATTTAAGAAATATTTGTGTACTCTAGTATCATCAGTCAATTCAGGATGAAAAGATGCCACAAGAACATTCTTTTGTCTTAACAAAATTGGCGAATTTTCATAAGTTGATAAAACTTCCACATCGTTTCCATAACCCACAACCTTTGGAGCTCTTATAAACACCGCCTTATATGCCTTTTCAAATCCTTTTATTTCAACTTCCGTTTCAAAACTGTCAACCTGTCTTCCATATGCATTTCTCTCAACCTTTATATCTATGACTTTTAGGGAATCCTGTTTGAAATTTACCACTTCTTTCGAAAGTAATATCATACCTGCACATGTACCAAAAACTGGAAAACCATTTGAAATTCTTTCTCTTAATTTTTCATACAAATTTACCATCTTCATTATTCTTATCATCGTAGTAGATTCCCCACCTGGTATAACCAATCCATTAACTTCATCCAAATCTTCGGGTTTTCTGACTATCAAAACCTCCACACCAAGTCTTTCAAGCATTTGTTTGTGTTCTCTAAAATCTCCCTGTATTCCAGAAACTCCTATTTTCAAATTACCATCCCCTCTCTTGGAGTCTCACATCAAGCTCCTCTATTTCAATCCCCTCCATTGGTTGACCTATATCTTCTGAAATTTTCAACAACATTTCTGGATCATTCCAATACGTTACAGCCATAACTATTGCCTTTGCCATTTTAGCCGGATCTTTAGATTTAAATATACCACTTCCAACAAATACCCCATCAGCTCCCAACATCATCATCAAAGCTGCATCCGCAGGAGTGGCAACTCCCCCAGCTGCAAAATTAACAACGGGCAGCCTTCCAAGCTCTTTTATCTTTGCTACCAAATTAACTGGTGCACCTATATTTTTTGCAAAAGTTACAAGTTCTTCGTCTGGCATGTTTTTAACCATTCTAATCTCATCCATAACTGTTCTCATGTGCTTTACGGCTTCAACAACATTTCCCGTACCTGCTTCACCTTTCGTTCTAATCATTGCAGCACCTTCCGCAATTCTTCTCAAAGCTTCTCCTAAGTTTCTTGCTCCACAAACAAATGGCACATTAAAATCCCATTTATTTATATGATATTTATCATCAGCTGGTGTAAGCACTTCTGATTCATCTATAAAATCAACTCCCAAAGTCTCTAAAATTCTTGCTTCTGCAATATGTCCAATTCTCACTTTAGCCATAACTGGAATTGAAACTGCTTCCATAATTTCTTTAATTTTAGAAATACTTGCCATCCTTGCAACTCCACCTGCTTTTCTTATATCAGCAGGCACTCTCTCCAAAGCCATTACCGCTACTGCACCAGCTTCTTCTGCAATTTTTGCTTGTTCTGCAGTTGTAACATCCATGATTACTCCACCTTTAAACATCTCTGCAAATCCTTCTTTAACCATCCATGTTCCCTTTTCATTCATTTTAAACACCTCCAAATCATATTATTATTGTCTCCGTATATTCTCCAAACACTCCCCTTAACGCATTACTAATTTCCCCCACAGTTGCATAAGATTTTACTGCTTCAATAATATAGGGCATCAAATTTTCATCAGAAGATGCCGCTTTTTTTACATTTAAAAGCGCTTTTTTTACTTTTTCGTTATCTCTTTTTTCTTTTAACTTCTTCAATTTTGCTTTTTGCTTTTCCTCAAGTTCCGGTTTTACCTTTAACACCTCTTTTTGTGATAAATCCTCTTCTATTTGGAATTTATTTACCCCCACTATTATTTCTTCCCCATTCTCTATAGAAAGCTGCATTTTGTACGCACTTTCATGTATTTCCTTTTGTACATAACCCGTTTCAATAGCCTTGACCATTCCACCCATTGCATCTATCTTTTCAATATACTTCATTGCCTCTTCTTCTATTTTGTTTGTCAAAGATTCAATAACATAAGAACCACCAAGTGGATCTATGGTATCTGCAACGCCAGATTCATACGCAATAATCTGCTGTGTCCTCAATGCAATTCTAACTGATTCTTCAGTTGGTAAACCTAATGCTTCATCATAACTATTGGTATGGAGCGACTGTGTACCACCTAACACAGCAGCAAGCGCTTGTAAAGTTACCCTTATTATGTTATTTAAAGGTTGTTGTGCAGTTAATGTTGATCCACCTGTTTGAGTATGAAATCTCAACATCATTGCTTTCTCATTTGTAACACCAAATCTCTCCTTCATAATCTTTGCCCAAAGCCTTCTTGCAGCCCTAAACTTTGCTATTTCCTCAAGGAAATTATTATGCGCTGCAAAGAAGAAAGAAAGTCTTCTTCCAAACACATTTGGATCTAATCCTGCTTTAATTGCAGTTTCCACATAAGCAATAGCATCTGCAAGCGTAAATGCTACTTCTTGTACTGCTGTGGACCCAGCTTCTCTTATATGATAACCACTAATACTTATCGGATTCCATTTTGGCATATTCTTGGAACAGAATTCAAATATATCTGTTATTATTCTCATAGAAGGTTGTGGTGGGAAGATATATGTTCCTCTTGCAATGTATTCTTTTAATATATCATTTTGAATTGTACCAGATAATTTTTCCATTGGAACTCCTTGTTTTTCTGCAACTGCAATATACATCGCAAGAAGAATTGAAGCAGTACTATTTATAGTCATTGAAGTGCTAACTTTATCAAGTGGTATCCCATCAAAAAGCACTTCCATATCTTCCAGTGAATCTATAGCAACACCTACTTTTCCAACCTCACCTTCGGCCATTGGATCATCTGAATCATATCCTATTTGAGTTGGTAAGTCAAAAGCAACAGACAACCCCATCTGACCTTGTTCTAGCAAATATTTATACCTCTCATTTGATTCTTCTGCTGTTCCAAATCCCGCGTACTGTCTCATAGTCCAAAACCTTGCCCTGTACATAGTAGGTTGAACTCCTCTTGTGAAAGGATAACTACCGGGAAATCCTAGATCTTCTAAGTAATTAAACCCCTCAATATCAACCGGAGTATACAACCTTCTAAATTCATATCCAGAAGTAGATTTAAATTCACTCTTTCTTTCTGGAAACCTCTCAACGGCCTTTTTTACTTTTTCTTCATAATCTTTCATTTTTGTCTCTATTTCTTTTAGTTTTTCTTCATCGAACATATTTTGACCTCCTTGTATTGTCTTACACAAATATTATCCAATATCTTTTTTAATCTGTCTATAACCGTTTAAATACTTATTTCTCAGTATAACCGCGTCTTCATAACTAATTGTCGAAAAATTTCCAATATTCAAAGTATATAAATATATTTCAGCTGTCTTTTCACAAACTAAGCTTGCAGTCAATGCTTCATCAATATCAAAACCTACTGTAATTAGCCCGTGGTTTTTTAATATAACTGCATTGTTATCAGAAAGAGCATCTACAACATTTTTTGCAAGTTCAATACTTCCAGGAAGAGCGTATTCTGAAACTTTAATTTCTGGTCCTAAAATCATAACTGCATCTTCTATCAATGGGGGTATTTCACTTGATACTACTGAAACAGTGGTCGAAAACACAGGATGCGTATGGACTATTGCATTAACATCTTTGCGATTCTTATAAATTTCCAAATGCGTCGGAAGTTCTGAGGAAGGTTTCAAACCATCAATCAAACGCCCATTAAAATCAACAACACTTATCATTTCTTCTTTCAACTTATCATACGGTATACCTGATGGCGTTATATAAACATAATCTTTATCCCTAATTGAAACATTTCCCCAAGTTCCTTTAACTAATCCATTTTCCACAATAAATCTAACAGCTCTTAATATCTCTTCTTTCATCCTTTTCCTTTAAACCTCCCACCTTCATTTTCTAAGCCAAAGATATTACCATACCCTTTCAAGGCTTTTTCGCCAGCTTTTAAATCTTTGGCTTGAACTTTTAATTTATCTATAATTTTTTTTATCTTTTTCTTTCGTATTTGATCCTTTTCATAAATCAATTTTAACACTTCTTTTGGAAGTTTAGAATTTATAAATTTTTCACGTTCATCAAGTAACTTATTTAACAATTCAAAATCTTCTTTTTCAATACACTCATCTATCTTTCTTTCTAAATCTAGTAACTTTTCAAATTCCAATGTATTACCTCCCAATCTTTTTCAAAACTATCCGCAAAAGACTTCATCGAAATATTTGCTACGGGATGTTTGAAATTTTCCAATATCTCTGCCATAGGAACCACAAAAAAACTTCTTTTTTCAAAATCATAATGTGGAACTTTCAAATTTTCCATATCAACAACCAAATTACCGTAAAACAAGATATCAATATCTATGATCCTTGGGCCCCATTTTATCGTCCTTTTTCTTCCCATATTATTTTCTATCTTCAATAACTTATTCAAAAGCTTCAATGGCGATAAATCTGTATCAATTTCCACAACAATATTGTAAAAATCATCTTGCTCTGTATATCCATAAGGCTTTGTAACATAAATGCTTGATACTTTTAATATCTTTAAATTTCTTTTTTCCAGTAAAGTCAAAGCATCTATTAAATTCCTTTCCTTGTCTCCTATATTTGTTCCCAATCCTAAAAAAACTTTCCCAAATTGACGTTCCAAAATAACAGTGGAAAAGGCAAATGTATCATGCGATAATGATATGTGACAAAAATTAAATCCTCCAAAATCTTTGTGAAAAATAACATAAGGTTTTCCACGTTTATTGTTCAAGATTGAAATATCTTTAAAAGAATTACCGTCAATTCCTGTCCCAAGGGCCTTAAAAAAAGATTCCTTTAGAGAAAAACGCCCAGCTATATATTGGGCGTTTAATTTTTCTTTCTTTTCTATTTCAGTTAAAACTCTATTTGCTACCTTCTCTGAAACACGCTTAATATTAACAATATCTGTACCTAATCCAATAATCAAATGGGATAACCTCCTTCATATTCATCCACCAACGCAAAATCAACGCGTATTTTTTCCTCATATTTTTCCCTAAGATATTTTCTTCCAACTTCACCTAAAATTGCATAAATCAACAAATATTCGTCTGTATCAGCTAATATCCCTATTTCTCTCTTCAATTTTTCTAACTCAGGTTCAAGTAAATCTGCCGGTCTACAATCTATAGGTTTTTCATCACCTAAAATTTTTTCCATTAATTCTTTATCAATTGGGGCAGGAGGTCTTCCATACATTCCTTTCACATAATTCTTCACTTCATTTGTAACCTTTTTATACCTTTCGCCAGATAAAACATTTAGGACTGCCTGTACTCCAACAATTTGACTAGTTGGAGTAACAAGTGGAGGATATCCTAAATCCTTCCTCACTCTGGGTATTTCGTCTAAAACATCTTGAAGCTTATGTAACATCTTTTGTTCTGAAAGTTGTTTTACCAAATTTGAATACATTCCACCTGGAACTTGTGAAACTAAGATCCTATAGTCTATACTTTTCATCATTACATCATATTCTTTGTATTTTTCTCGTATCTTTGTAAAATATTCCACAAGATAAGCTATACTTTCCCAGTTTATCTCAGGAATATTTCTATATTCTCTAACTGCATAATACATCGATTCAAATGGTGGTTGAGCGGTTCCAGATGCAAAAGGTGATAAAGCGGTATCCAAAATATCAACACCAGCTTCAACTGCTGAAATGTAATTTAAATCTCCCAATCCAGATGTACAATGTGTGTGTAATTCAACTGGTACATTAAATCTTTCTTTTAATGTTTTTACCAATTCAAAACTTTTTTTTGGAGTTAACAACCCCGCCATATCTTTTATACACAAAGAATGCACACCACGTTCAACTAATTTCTGTGCAAAGGAAATATAATATTCAGTTGTGTGAACAGGACTTATCGTGTAGGAAATAGCTCCTTGCACATGGGCCCCGTTTGTCAAAGCCACCTCTATACTTTTTTCAAGATTTCTTATATCATTCAACGCATCGAAAATCCTTATTTTGTCCACACCATTTTCAATCGCTTTTTTTACAAACAATTCAACTACATCATCGGCATAATGCCTATACCCAACTAAATTCTGCCCTCTAAGCAACATCTGAGTTTTTGTGTTTTTTAATTTAGACTTAATTGTTCTGATGCGCTCCCATGGATCCTCTTTTAAAAATCTTACACATACATCAAAAGTTGCGCCACCCCAAACTTCCATAGCATTAAATCCCAAAGAATCCATGGATTCCAATGCAGGAATCATATCAATTGTTCTCATTCTAGTTGCAATTAAAGACTGATGACCATCCCTTAGTGTGGTATCTACAAACATATTATTCCTCTCCTTTTTCATTTTCAAAATTAAGTTTTCTAGAAACTTTCTTTAACATTACAAACTCTAGTTCATCACCTTCTTTGATATCATCAAAATTTTCCAATTTAATACCACACTCTTGAGGTGCTTCTACTTTCTTAACATCTTGTTGGTAATGTTTTAGCGATTCTATCTTTCCCTCGTAAATTAACTTTCCCTCTCTATACAACTTGACCATTCCATTTCTTTCAACAAATCCTTCAAGCATTTGTACACCTGCAATACTTCCAACTTTCTTTATCTTAAAAACTTTTTTAACTTCTCCCCTACCTGTTATTTCTTCTACTTCTTCAGGTTCAAGCATTCCCTCAAGAGCTGCTTTTAAATCTTCTATCAATTTGTAAACTATTGAGTAAGTTTTTATTTGAATACCTTCGGCTTCTGCCATTTTTCTGGCTTTGCCGTCTGCTTTTACTCTAAATCCTAAAATTATCGCATCAGAAGCCGTAGCAAGCATAACATCACTACTTGTAATTGCACCTACACCAGAATGAATTATATTAATTTTAATCTCCTCACTCTGCAACTTATTAATCGCGCCCTTTAATGCTATCATAGAGCCCTGTGTATCAGCTTTTAAAATCAACTTTAATTCTTTCTTTTCCGATTCTTCCATCATCTTTAATATTTCTTCTAACTTCATATGTCTTTTTCTCTTTAACTCCTTTTGTTCCTGTTCTGCTATTTTTCCTGTAATTTCCCTTGCCTTCTCCAAACTTTTTACGGTATAAACTACTCCGTGGGAATTTGGTAACTCTTCAAAACCTACGACCATAACAGGAGTTGAAGGGCCAGCTTCCTTTATTCTTTGACCTTTATCATTTACCAATGCTTTAACTTTTCCCATAACTTTTCCCGAAATTACATAGTCGCCCACTTTCAATTTTCCATCTTTAATAATTACATTTGCAACGGGCCCAAATCCTCTATCAAGTTTTGTTTCGATTATCACAGCTCTCACAGGACCATTTGGAAGTCCCTTTATCTCTTGCATTTCCGCAACTAATAAAATCATCTCAAGTAATGTGTCTACATTTTGACCTTTTTTTGCGGAAATGGGAACAACTATGGTATCCCCACCCCATTCTTCTGGTATTAAGTTCAATTTATTTACAAGTTCTTGTTTTGTTTTTTCTACATTGGCATTTGGTTTATCTATCTTGTTAATTGCAACAATTATGGGCACATTAGCAGATTTTGCGTGGTTATATGCTTCAACAGTTTGAGGCATAACACCATCATCAGCTGCAACAACGAGAACTGCTATATCCGTTGCTTGGGCACCTCTTGCGCGCATTTCTGTAAAAATTTCGTGCCCTGGAGTATCTATAAAAGTGATAATTTTCCCATTTGTTTCCACTTGATATGCACCTATACTTTGTGTTATCCCCCCTTCTTCTCTTTCAGCCACCCTAGTTTTTCTTATAAAATCCAAAAGAGTTGTTTTACCATGATCAACGTGACCCATTACAGTAACAATAGGAGGTCTTTCTACTAAGTCCTTTCCTTCGGAATATTTTTGCTCAAAATATCTTTCAATTTCTTCCAACGGATTTTCTCTAACTTCTTCTTTTTCTTCTACATCAAAGGATATTTTCGCATCATACATCTTTGCTATCTTTTTTGCAAGTTGCAAGTTCAAAGTTTGCCCAGGCTTTAGAACTTCACCTTTCATAAAAAAATCTTGTATTATTCTATTTTGAGGAACCCCTATTTTTTTGGAAAATTTATCTAATTTCAAATCTTCTTCATTAAGTTTAATTATATCCTTCTTTTTCTTTGTTATCTCCTCTTTTTCCACACTCTCTTTTTTCTTTCTTTTTACTTTTTCCTCTTCATCATCAAGAAGCTCATACTCTTCATAAATTAATTCTTCTTCTCCGTACATTTCAAGCAATAAATTTACCGTTTCCTCATCAATATAACTCATATGGCTTTTTATTTCAATACCTAAATCAGCCAATTCCTTCATTAAATCTCTCGTATCCATTTCAAGCTGTCTTGCAAGCTCATATACTCTTAATCGAGCCATTGAATCACCTCCAAAACTCCTATTATTTCCTCATTTTTTTCATAACTTTGTGCTCCTTTTCAATTTCAACTATTAAATCGGAAAGTTTCCAATTCAAATTAGTTGGGGTGGTAGTTGCAAAAATCAACTCCTTTTCTGGAAAATTTTCCTTTAATATCTTCATTACTTTAAATATATCATCTTTTTCAAATCCGTGTAATATAACAAACCTTTTGTCCTCCATATAATCTCACTCCTAGATTATAACTTCAAGTCTTTTAACGACTTTTGGGAATTCACAATAGACTTTATCACTTCTACTATAACACTAAATTCATTAGACGTCTCTGATAATATATTAACCGATTCAGACAAAACTGTTGATTCTTCTTTTAAATTTTCCTCAGTTATATTAAGTAAATTTCTAGAGTTTTCCATAACTTTAATGTTATCTTTCATGTAATCCATGGAATTTGCCAAAGCATTTTGTACCGCATCAAAAAGCTTTTGAATCTCATTTAAAGAACCAAGTGAATCCTTTATAGAAGTAGATATTTCCGCAATAATTTTTGATATATTATTTGATGCACTTTGAGATTCCTCTGCAAGTTTTTGGATTTCTGAAGCAACCACTGCAAATCCTCTTCCGTATTCTCCGGCCCTTGCTGCTTCAATTGAAGCGTTTAAAGCTAATAAATTTGTTTGTTTTGCAATCTTTTGTATAGCCTTCACCAAATCTCCAACTTTGCTAAATTTTTCAAAAGTTTCCGATGTTTTTTGTATAGTCTCACTAAATTTATTTGAAACTGTATTTACATCTGTTCCAAGATTTTTTAAATCATTATCTATCTTTTTATTTATTTCATAGGCATTTTCTATATTTTTCAATATCTCATTACTTTCCCTTGAAAAATTTCCCAAAAGATTATCAATATCTTTACTCAGCTTTTCAAATCTTTCCGTTATTTTCTCAATTTCCCATTTTATTTCAGAAATCCTTGAAACTAAAACCTCATCTAATTGATCCATAAAGGATAACATTAAATTTTGCACGTAAAAAGCAGAAGAAAGTGTATTCAACGTATCTTTATCTATCTTCATATTATCATCTCCCGTAAAATTCTTCAATTATGTCAACTCCACATTTTAAGTTTTTAAACCAATTTAAAAAATCTCTTGCTGCTTTATCTTTTAACAATGTTCCATGTTGAGGAGCAATTATAGAAATCTCATATTTTGAAACCATATTCACCCATTTACTACACGCCTTGTTTGAACTCATATACCTTTTGTGAAATCCTTCCATGTATTCTAACAATTCACCAAAATTATCCTCAATCATTTGTACTCTTTTATTAAACGGTAAAACAGAAACACCAATATCACCCGAAAAAAGAATTTTCGAAATAGGATCATACACATTAAAATTTCCAGGTGCATGTAAAAAATGGGCTGGAATAAAATCTAATTTATATCCGCTAAAATTCATATTAACATTGCCTTTATCTTTAATTCCAACAACTCTTCTTTTATCATACACACCAAAATGTGGTAAAAATCTCACCCAAAGTTCAGATATATATATTTTTGCATTAGTAGCTATAGAAAGCCACATTGTAACACCAGAAGATACATCGGGATCCTGGTGAGAATAAAAAATACCTTCTATATTCTTCGGAGATATTATCTCTGAGACATTTGCAAGTACTCTCGGAAAGACATGCGCACCACCTGGATCAAGCAAAAAACCTTTATTTCCATGGACGATTAAATACTGATTTGTAGGTACTAAACCACCTTCTTCTGTTTCTTCCCAGCCAAGTAAATAATATTTATGTTCACCGTCATCGTACAAACACAAATTTTTCATATTTGCACCTCCTTCTACCGCTTTATATTATATTATACCAGATATCTAAAACTACCAATTAAGATACTCTTACAATTTTAACAGATTTTACAATATTTTTACTTGAAAAAAAGGCAATTACATTATAGAATTAAATGCTAAAAATTTGAGATAAAAGGAGGAAAAAGATGGAAAAATACTATGAAAAACTCATTACACTTTCTGGGATTTTTACCGCCGTTATTATAATCTCAAACATTATTGCAGGTAAATTAGTTAATATAGGTCCTTTTGTTATCACTTTATCTGTATTAATATATCCTCTAAGTTTTGGAATATCAAACATAGTATTTGAGATATATGGAGAAAAAATCGCAAAAAAAGTTATCAAGATTGGATTTATATCATCTTTAATATTGGTTATTTATTCTTATATTGTAATTCTTTATCCACCTGCAAGTATTTTTAACAAAAACAACGCTTATGTAGCTGTGTTTAATTCTACTCCGAGAATAATTCTTGCTAGTTTTTTTGCTTATCTTTCCGCACAATATACAAACGTTTGGGCATTTAACTTGCCCAAAAGGTTATTTAAAATAAACAACGTAATATTTAGAAATACATTTTCAATGGTTATAACTCAACTAGTTGACTCTATAGTATTTGTTTTAGTCTCTTTCTTATGGACTTATGATCTAAATGTATTAATGAACATGGTAATATCCCAATATATCGTAAAGTTAATACTCTCGAGTCTAAATAGCCCAATAATAAACATAAGTATTCAAAGATTAAAAAAAGACCTGGCATTTGAAGAATAACCCGCAAAAGTTGCGGGTTATTCTTTTATTTTCTTCATTTAAAACTCACGTGAAAGAGAATATCCAAGTAATCTTGATATTATCCTTGGTATATCCGTGTTGTCCATAAATCCATTGAAATTTTCCGCACCTGGACCAAATGCAAATATTGGAACTGGAGCTGCCGTATGTTTATAAGTAGTCCAACCAACAAAGGCTTTTTCGCTTAATATTCTTCCAAGCAAACTTGTTGCTTTATATGGATTACTTGAATTTTTTGTTCGTTTTAATAATTGAATTTCCTTATCTGAAAGTTCAACGTTGAAATAACGCTTTATAGTTTTCCTAAATTCTTCTTCATTGTTAACATCGTAGTTTTTCATTATCCAGTCTGCTGTCTTTTTATACCCTTTTATTACATCTATATATAATGAATATTCCCCTGTTGAAAGACCTAACCCTCCTGTTTCATGATCACTTGTAATAACAATTAACGTATTTGGATGTGTTTCAAGAAATTTTAATGCCACTTCCACTGCTTTATCAAATTCCACTACTTCTTTCCACACACCATATACATCATTTCCGTGGGCTTCCCAATCAATTTGTGAACCTTCTACCATTAAGAAAAATGGCTTTTCATCTTTGGAAAGTAGGTAAAGTGCCTTTTCGACCATTTCATAAAGCATAGGTTGTTCATCTGTACGCTCACTTGCTGCATTTAAATGACTATCAGAAAAAAGCGCTAATAATTTATCTCCTGTATAATTCGCAAATTCAGATTTACTTTTAATATAGTCAAACCCCTTTTCACTTACTATCTTCTCATCAAAATATTTCCAACCTCCCCCCATCACCACATCTAACTTACTATTTAACAGCTGATTTGCAAGTGTCTTTTCATCTTTTCTAGTTTTTACATGTCCATAAAAAGCACCAGGAGTCGCATGGGTAACTCTACAAGTTACAACTATTCCCGTTTTCATACCATATTTTGAAGCTATTTCAAAAATAGTTGGAACTATTGTTCCATCTGGGAGCATGCCAATCATACCATTATTTGTTTTAAAACCAGTGGCTAGGGCAGTACCTGCAGCTGCAGAATCTGTAACAAGTGAGTTTGCAGAGTATGTCGTAACATAACCAACAAAAGGTGATTTCATAATATTTAATGTTTTTCCTTCAAGAAGACTTGTCAAAACCAGATGATTAATTCCCATTCCATCACCTATGAAGTATATAACATTCTTTACTCCAAAATTGCCAAAAACCACAACCATAAAAAACAAAATTAAAATACTGAAGAACTTTTTCATGATCCTCACCTCCCGATTTTTCATATCAGTAAAGAGTTTTACAAAAAAATATTTACCCTTTTTTTAATTTTATAAAGAAAGTTAAACTCATAAATCTTAAAAAAACTTGAAATTCTAAGTTTTTTTTAAGTTTTAATCTGTATAAATAAAGTAGAAACAAATAGGAGGTGATTTTTGATGTACTGGTATCATAGACCCTTTATTTGGCACAGTGGATGGTTTAGTTGGATAGCCCCAGTTATAGGCTTAATTGTTTTAATCTTTTTTGCATTCTTAATTTACAAATTAATCAAAAACTCTGAAAGACATCCAGATTTTCGCTATGAAAAAAATTTTGAAACATACGATAACAGTCTAAAAATTTTGAACGAAAGACTTGCCAAAGGTGAAATTAGCGAGGAGGAATACAAAAAATTAAAAAACCTTATCCTAAAACACTAACTTTAAAAATCAATAATGAAAATAAAGTGAGGCGTTAGTAAAGCGCCTCATTCTAAATACTTATTATCTCTTGTAATTTTCTTACCCTACGTTTTGGATTCTTGTTTATCTTAACTCATAATTTTTTCTTTAAATATAACAAGTCTTGGATCGATATATATAATTTTTGTAACCTCTAATTTTAAGACATTCCATTTAGACTACATTTTTTCTAAAACTTCATAATTTTTATTTTATCTTTTCCATTCATTATTTTAAAAAACAATAAAGTCTTTTCTGAATATTAAAAATTACTTTCTTTGAAAAATAAAGTAAGCGGAAAGTCCTTTTTATCCAAATGTTTGAAATATAAAAAATCTAAATTTCAATAAATCAAAAGTCTTTTCCTCTTCTCTATCTTCATTTTTATATAAGTCTTTGTATATCTATTTTTAAACATATTACCAAATAATGATATTTTTTGTATTTTTTCCAATTTAAATTCAAAATAATACACGTCTAATCTGATTTTTTTATTTTCAATTTTTAAAACTTGATGATATAATAACATTGAAAATTAAATACAACGTGGAATAAAGGTGCCTATGGCTTAATAGGGAAACTGGTGAAAAACCAGTGCGGCCCCGCCACCGTAACTGGGGACGAAAGCCACAACCAGCCACTGGGGAAACCTGGGAAGGCGTGGTAAGTAGGAAGATCCAGGAGCCGGGAGACCTGCCTTTATTCCAACGTATTTCTCAATCTCGCGGGTAGATTGAGAAAAATTTTTTTGCGAAACGGGAGGTGTGAAAGTGAAAATTCATGAATTTGTAGGAAAAAGGATATTAAAAGAGGGGGGGATCTCTGTTCCTGAAAGTTATCTTATTTCCAATGATAGGGAAATTGAAGTGAAATTTTTACCTGCTGTCCTGAAAAGTCAGGTGCTTGTTGGAGGCAGAATGAAAGCTGGAGGAATTTTATTTGCACAAAACAAAGATGAATTTTTAAAATTCTCAAAAAAACTACTGCACAAAAAAATAATGGGTGAAACACCTTATGGAGTTCTAGTTGAAAAAATGGTAAATATCGAAAAAGAATACTACTTATCTTTATACATCGATAGATATGAAAAAGAAATAAAAATATTATTCTCACACTTTGGCGGAATTGATATAGAAGATAATAAAGATAAAATTGAACGACATAGTTTATCAGATATCCAAAAACTTCCAAAAAAAATCCAACCAATAGTCCAAAAATTACACAAAATAATGAAAGAAAAAGATTTAACTCTTTTGGAAATAAATCCATTAGTAAAAACAAAAGAAGGAAATATAATGGCACTTGATGCCGTATTACACTTAGATGATAATGCGATTTTTAGGCAACAATGGGCAAAAAAATTTGTACATGAAGAATATCCTTTTCATTTTGTAAAACTCGATGGTGATATTGGAGTAATTGGCTGTGGAGCAGGTATAGTAATGGCAACAATGGATGCAATAAGTTTGTATGGAGGTAAACCTGCAAATTTTCTTGATCTTGGTGGAGGTGCAGATACAAAAACTACAATTAAAGCGCTTGAACTTTTAAAATCTCTTTCGTTAAAAAATATTGTCCTAAATATATTTGGTGGAATAACAAAATGCGATGAAATAGCAAAAGCGATTGTAAGTTTCAAAGAAAAAAATGATGATATAAAACTTTTTGTTAGAATTACTGGAACTAACGAAAATGAAGCAAAAAAAATTTTAAAAGAACACAATATTCACTTTTTTGACGATATGTATGAAATGATCAAAAGTGCTGTAAAGGGGGACTTCATATGATAAATGGTACAGAAAGAGTATGTGTACAAGGTATAACTGGAAAGTATGGTAGTTTCCACACAAAAAAAATGTTAAAATACGGCACAAACATAGTATGTGGTGTCTCAAAAAATACAAAGATAAAAGAAATTGAACATGTTCCTGTTCTTCATAACATGTACGATGCTGTTGAAAAATTCAGTTGTGATACGAGTATTGTATTTGTACCGGCAAAATTTGCCAAAGACGCAATATTTGAAGCAATAGATGCGGGAATTAAAAAGATCATAACCATTACAGAACACATTCCACAAATGGATATGCTAGAAATATACAAATACGCAAAATCAAAAAATGTTACCTTTGTAGGTCCAAATTGTCCTGGAATTATTTTACCAGGTGTTTCTAAGATTGGAATAATGCCTGAAAACGCATTTAAACCAGGGGATGTTGCAATAATTTCCAAAAGTGGTACTCTAATGTATGAGATAGCAAACTTTATCTCAAAAAAATCAACAGGAATTAAAATTGGCATAGGATTAGGTGGAGATCCCATAATCGGCACAAGTGTTTACGAAGCACTTTTGTATGTTTCAAAACTTAATCCAAGAAAAATAATAATAATAAGCGAAATTGGTGGTAATGAAGAAATTTTAGACGTGGAAAGATTTCTAAATAAAGGGTACAATTCTAATATACAATTTTTCTTTGCTGGAAGAACAGCTCCAAAGGGAAAAAGAATGGGGCATGCTGGTGCAATTGTCGAAGGTTTAGAAGGTACAATAGAATTTAAAGAAAAAAAATTAGAAAATTTAAACATTCCAGTAGCAAAATACATAGAAAACTTATTGGGGTGATCAAATGCTAAATCCTTATCTTTTATTGTTTTTAAGCATTTTTTTCGGGATGTTGTTGGGAAACATAAAGATCAAAAATTTCAAATTAGGAACTTCTGGAACACTTTTTAGTGGTTTATTTTTTGGCTGGTTATTTCCACATTTTGTTTCTTCAGAAAAATCTTTTCAAAATACTTTTAACATTTTTTTTCAATTTTCTCTTATACTTTTTGTGACATCTATTGGCTTAATAGCATCAAAAGAAATAAAAGAAATATTAAAAAAATACGGCATGAAGTTTCTCATACTCTCACTTACAATAACTTTTTCAGGTTTCTTACTCACTGTTACATTTATTTTAATTCTAAAACTTAATCCATATAACCTAATAGGTGTATTTTCAGGAAGTCTCACAAGCTCACCTGGTCTTGCCACAGCTCTTGAAAGTGTGAATCACACAAGCGAAGTGGTATTTGGATATACAGTTGGTTATATACCAGGCGTACTTGCCGTTATTTTCTCCATATACTTAATACCATCAATCTTCAAAATAAAAATATCACAACAAAAAAAATTACCGGAAAACAAAAAAGAAGCAAAAGAAAAAACGTTCAACTTGTTATCATATTCTTTAGTTATTGCAATAGGAATTATTATAGGTAATATCCCATTAAATCTTGGCTTTTCAACTATAAAGTTGGGAATTACAGGTGGCCTATTAATATCTTCACTTACACTTGGTTCTATAGGAAATATTGGAAAAATAAATTTTTCTTTCAACACCAATCTTCTGAAAAATATTCAGAATCTTGGGCTTGTAATGTTTCTATCATCAATAGGCCTTAAATCAGGATACAAAGTAATTGAAAATTTTAATGGATATAGTTTGATCTTAATGGTTATATCATTAATAATAGCATTATTTTCTATATTCATCGGCTTTTTCCTGGGAAAATACGTATTTAAATTGGATTGGGAAATTTTAGCCGGTGCTATAACTGGTGGTATGACAAGTACTCCAGGACTTGGAGCAGCTCTAGAATCTACAAAAAGTAACCTAGCAGTTGCAGGATACGGTGCAACATATCCTTTCGCCTTATTGGGCATGGTTGTATTTAACAAAATATTAACATTATTAACATTTTAGTGATTTTTATATTTGTTTTTTTTTGGTATAATTTAGCTAAATACGATCGGAGGTGCGTCCAAGAAGAGTAGGATTCTCCATCAATGGGAGAATATTGGGAGAATCTGAAAGGCGAGGACGCCGAAGGGTGTAGAGTTTCTCCCACTCTACATGCCTGGGGGTACAGGGAATACCTGTGCCACTGTCACGGAAATATCCGTGGAGAGCCGATCGTTGGGAAATAAATATATTTTTCTCAACGACGCCTCTTCACGAGGCGAATTTTTTTATGGAGGTGTTTGATGTGGTAATAGGTATTGTGGGTGCAACCGGCGAAGTAGGCAGAACCATGATAAAAGTATTGGAAGACTTCAAAATACCCGTAAAAAAACTAAAATTATTTGCTTCTAATAAATCCAAGGGGAAGTTTCTTGAATTTAACGGCAAAAAAATAAAAGTAGAAGAATTAACAGAAAAATCAATGAAAGAAAAATATGACTTTCTTCTCTTTTCAGCAGGAAAAAATATCTCCACACATTTTGCACAAATTGCAGCCAATCATGGAAATATAGTAATTGATAATTCTTCAGCATTCAGAATGGTTCCAAACATTCCGCTTGTCGTCCCAGAAATAAATGGACATCTGGTAAAAAACTACAAAGGTATTATTGCAAATCCAAACTGTTCAACTATACAAATGGTTCTTTCAATACACAAAATTCATGAATTTTTAAAAATAAAGGAAATATATGTTTCAACTTATCAGGCTGTATCAGGTGCCGGACATAAAGCATTAAAAGAATATTTAAACCAAATTAGCGGTAATAACGAAAAAAATGTATTTCCAAAACAAATTGCTCACAATGTCATCCCCGTTATCGGAAACATATTAAACGACAATTTTTCTGAAGAAGAATACAAAATGATAAATGAAACCAAAAAAATATTAAACGACAACTCTATAAAAATATATCCTACAACCGTTCGGGTTCCTGTAAAATACGGACATTCTGAATCTATAATCATCAGAACCGAAAAAAAGTTTAAAATATCACAAATAAAGGAACTTCTTTCAAAATCGGAAAATGTAATATATACCGAAGATTCAACAACTCCTTTAGATGTAGAAGGAAAAGATATAGTATACGTTTCACGACTTAGAAAATTTGATGACTATACATTTTCAATATGGAACGTTGCAGACAACATAAGAGTGGGCGCAGCCACAAATGCGATTCGAATATTAGAGGTGATGAGAAAATGAAAAAATACACTGCAAATGGTAATTCTTTTGTACTATTTGATATTTCAAAAACCAGTATTTCAGATAATGAAAAGAAAAAATGGGTTTTGGAAAACTGTAAAGATAGAGATGGTGCTTTATTCGTAGAGAAAAGAGATGGAATATATTATATGGATTATTTTAACAAAGATGGAAGTAGAGCACCATTTTGTGGGAACGGAGCAAGGGTTTTTTTTTATTATCTACAAAACGAAAAAAAAGAAAATGTATCAAAATTTCTAACCGATGCCGGATTAGTTTTTGGAAAAATATACAACGGAAAAATACTAATTAAAATGCCAAAGCCTTCTATTGCACAAAAAATAAAAATTGAAAACTTTAGCGGATATCTTCTAAAAGTAGGAGTACCACATTTTGTTACGTTTGTAGATAATGTAGACAAAATAATGATCAACAATATTGGAAAAAAACTAAGAAAAAAATTAAACGCAAACATTAATTTTGTACAAAAACTTTCAAAAAATACAATAAAAGTTAGGACATTTGAAAGAGGGGTTGAAGGAGAAACATTATCGTGTGGAAGTGGCTCAACGGCATCAGCGATTATATTAAATGAAAATAAAGTTAAAGTAATAACAAAAGGAGGCATATTATACGTACATATTTTAAATGATGGTTTTTACCTTGAGGGAGGTGTAGAAAATGTTTAGTGGAATCGGAACTGCTATTATTACACCATTTGAAAATGGTGTAATAGACTTTAAAGCACTTGAAAAACTTCTTAAAACTCAAAGCAACATTGATGCCATTGTGTTACTGGGAACAACGGGTGAAGCTCCAAACATATCAATAGAAGAGAGAAATAAGTTAATCTCCTTTGTTAAAAACTTTTATCCAAATAAACCATTAGTGGTTGGAGCTGGGACAAACAGTTTAACTCACACCTTGAAATTGATTAAAAATGCCGAAAAAAATGGTGCAGATGCATTACTTATTGTCACACCTTACTACAACAAACCCACTCAAGAAGGATTATATCACTATTACAAATATATCTCAGAACATACAGATTTAGAAATAATAATATACAACGTGCCCAGTAGAACAGGTGTAAATATTTTACCTGAAACAATATACAATCTTGCAAATGATTGTAAGAATATTGTCGCACTGAAAGAAGCAAATTCATCTTTTGATCAAATTAACAAAGTGATGCTTCTTAAAAACGAAAACTTTAAGGTGTTTTCCGGTAATGATGACACATCATTCCAATTTCTAGTAAGTGGTGGTGATGGTGTCATATCTGTTGCATCAAATATTATTCCAAATCAAATGGTGGAAATGTTTAAATTAATTAAAACAGGAGAAATAAAAAAAGCAAGAGAATTGTTCTACAGATACTATCCCCTTTTTAAAGCCCTATTTGTAGAAACAAACCCTATACCGGTGAAACTTACCTTAAGTCTAATGGGATTAATTAAGAATGAACTAAGACTTCCACTTTATCCTGCAAAGGAAGAAAGCAGAAAAATTTTAGAAAAAACATTAAGGGAGTGTAATTTAATATGAAATATGGCGTTATAGGTTACAAAGGAAAAATGGGAAGACTAATAACCAAATTATTCAACGAGAAAGGACATACCTCTGTGTTATACGTGGACAAAAATAGTATAAAACAAACAGACATTCCTGAGATAATAATTGATTTCTCTTCAAAAGATGCGTTGCCACATACTATAGAACTCTGTATTAAAAATAGCGCTAACCTCGTCATTGGAACAACTGGTCTTTCAAATGAAGATATATCATCCTTAAAAGATCTTTCAAAAAAAGTTGCAATCTTACAATCATATAACTTTTCATTTGGAATAAATATAATTGTAGAAATTCTTGAAAAATTCAAAACACTTTTTAGTGATTGGGATTGTGAAATCTTTGAAATACACCATTCTGAGAAAAAAGACAAACCTTCTGGTACAGCCTTTATGCTTGAAAAAGCTATCAACAGAAAAATAAATATAACTTCCGCAAGAATAGGAGGAATACCTGGAGATCATACGATTTTATTTGCAAATCAAGGAGAATTAATTTCAATATCACATAGGGCAATTTCCAGAGAAGTATTTGCCCTTGGTGCACTCAAAGCTTCTGAATGGTTATTAAGTAAAAAGAAAGGTTATTATACCTTTAAAGACGTAATAAAGGAGGGATTAAAGTGAATACACAGGAAATAATAGATCTTATCTCTAATTCAAAGAAAAGGACCATTACAAAAGCATATATATCTGGTAACTTAAAAGACATAAATTTTAAAAGTGTTGAATTTGTAGGCACCGAATCATTTGGGATAATATTTGGAGACTACGAGGAAATAGAAAAAATTGTAAAAAATCCTGCAATAAAAAAATTCAAAACAGAAATCTTCTCAAGAAACTCAGCCATTCCTCTTGCAAATTTAACGAAATACAATGCAAGAATTGAACCAGGAGCAATAATAAGAGACATGGTAGAAATAGGTGACGGTGCAGTAATTATGATGGGAGCTGTAGTCAATATAGGTGCCCAAATCGGAGAGAAAACAATGATAGATATGAATGCCGTTATAGGAGGTAGGGCAATAATTGGGAAAAATTGTCACATAGGTGCCTGCGCTGTAATTGCCGGTGTAATAGAACCGCCAAGTGCAAAACCTGTAGTTATAAAAGATAACGTTATGATAGGCGCAAATGCAGTAGTTTTAGAAGGTGTAGAAATAGGTGAAAATAGCGTTGTTGCAGCTGGTGCTGTTGTAATAGATGATGTTCCTCCAAACTCAGTTGTCGCTGGAATTCCAGGAAAAATAATTAAAAAAGTTGATGAAAAAACAAAGGCAAAAACACAAATTGTTGAAGGTTTAAGAAATATGAGGTGATTAGATGGTTGTTGTTCAAAAGTATGGAGGATCATCTGTTGCAGATAAAGATAAAATACTAAACGTTGCAAAAAAAATTAAAGCACGAATTGAAAAAGGTGATAAAGTTATAGTAATAGTTTCTGCAATGGGGAAGACCACTGATAATTTAATCAACCTAGCAAAATCTATAAGCAATAAACCGCATCCTAGAGAGATGGACATGCTTTTAACTACAGGGGAACAAGTTTCAATTGCTCTACTTTCAATTGCTTTGAATGAACTTGGAGTAAAAGCAAAATCTTTCAACGCTTTTCAACTTAACATCTTAACAACACATGAGCACACTAAAGCAAGAATTAAAGATATAAACTCTAGCAAAATACTAAAAGAACTTAAAAAAAATGCCGCTATTATAATAGCAGGTTTTCAAGGTATCACAGAAAGTGGTGATTTGACAACTCTCGGCAGAGGGGGTTCAGACACAACCGCAGTTGCAGTTGCGGGGAAATTAAATGTCCCTTGTGAAATATACAGCGACGTTGATGGAATTTATACATGTGATCCAAGAATCATACCAAATGCAAAAAAGATTTCTTACATAACCTACGACGATATTCTAGAACTATCTTCTCTAGGGGCAAAAGTTCTCCATTCAAGGGCAGTAGAACTTGCAAAAAAATACAATGTTAAATTATACTGTGCCTCTTCATTTTCAAACAAGGAGGGAACATGGGTGGTTAACAAAATTCCAGAATGGCTTGAACAACCCGTAGTAACAGGTGCAACAATTGAGAAAAATCAAATAAAAATTACACTAAGTAATTTGCCAAAAAATGAGACTCTCATAGAAAGAGTTTTTAAAGTCTTAAGTGAAAAAAATATTAACATAGATATGATATCCATGTATTCAGATGAAAAATATTACCATCTCTCATTCTCCATATTAGATGATTTAAAAAAAATTATAATAGACGCCATAAAAGAAATTGATAGTTCTCTAAATATAACCTATCAAGGACCCTTTGACAAAGTTTCAGTAGTAGGCGTAGGCATGAAATCCAGTCCAGGTGTTGCAGCAAGATTTTTCAAAACAATTTCAAAGATAAATGCAAAACCTGAATTGGTAACTACTTCGGAAATTAAAATATCCGTTCTAGTTCTAAAGGAATTTTCGCAAATTCTGTTAAATGCATTAGCAGATGAATTTTCACTAAAGGAGTGAAATTATGTTTATTTCAAATACATACAATAGATTTCCTATAAAAATTAAAAAGGCAGATGGGATATGGATTTTTGATGATAAAGGAAACAAATATCTTGATACTTTTTCCGGTATAGGTGTAACATCTTTTGGACACTGTAATGAAGAAATTTCTAATGCAATAATAGAAAAATTACAAAAATATAGTCATATATCAAATTTTTTCCTAGATGAAGATGCAATAGAAGTTTCAGAAAGATTGGTAAAAGAAACCGGTAAAAACGGAAAAGTATATTTTTCAAACTCAGGAACAGAAGCAAATGAAGCAGCACTAAAAGCTATTAAAAAAACAAAAAAGGGAGCTATAATCTCATTTTTTGGAAATTTTCACGGTAGAACAATAGGCTCTCTATCAATAACCGGTTTTCCAAATATAAGAAGTAAATTTTTACCATTACTTAACAATGTTATCTTTCTACCATTCAACGATATAAAATCATTTAAAGATGTTTTTAAAAAACAAGAAGTATCTGCTGTTTTTGTGGAAAGTATTAGGGGAAGTGGGGGACTTGATACATTAACAAAAGAATTTGCAAACACAATTATGGAATACAAAGAAAAATTTGATTTTATCTTGGTCACAGATGAAGTACAGAGTGGCCTTGGCAAAACTGGTGAATTTTTTTCGTACAAACACTTTAACTTAGAACCAGATATAATTACAGTTGCCAAGTCTCTTGGAGGGGGACTCCCTTTAGGTGCAACCATTTTTACAGGTAATTTTTCAGACATCTTCTCACCAGGAGAGCATGGTTCAACCTTTGCACCAAATCCACTTGCACTTGCTGCAAGTAAGGTTGTTTTAAAAAAAATAAACCAAAATTTATTACTTAGCGTAAAAGAAAAAGGATTGTATTTAAAAAAACAACTTCTAAATATTAAAAATGTAAATAAAGTAAAAGGTTTGGGGTTAATGTTAGGGGTTAAAGTAGATGTAAAAGGAGATATATTAAAATTAGCATTAAAAGAAAATCTATTGTTAAATGTAGTGAAAAACGATACAATTAGATTACTCCCACCTTTAAACATTACATATAAAGAAATAGACTTAATGGTTTCAAAGCTAAAAAAGGTTTTAACATCAAGATGATTTTTTACAAACCGAATTCTTCCTTTGTATTTAAAACTTTTATTCAAAACAAAAAAACTATGTTATACTAATTACAAAGAAAACGTGGAGGGATAAAATGAAAATACCACTCTCAAATGCATACATTGAAAAAGACGATATAGAAGAAGTTTTAAACGTTTTAAAAAGCAAAAGACTTGCACTGGGGCCATATATGGAAAAGTTTGAAAACATCACTAAAAGCTACGTTAAAAGCAAATTTGCCGTCGCAGTAAGTAGTGGAACAGCCGCCTTGCATTTAATTTTAAAATCTCTAAATTTTAAAGAAAAGGATACACTTTTAGTTCCTTCCTTCACTTTTATCTCTTCTGCAAATGTAGCGTTATACGAAAAAGGAAAGGTCCATTTTGTTGATATAGAAGGCGATACATTAAATATCTCGCCAAATGCTCTAGAAGAGGAAATTGTAAAATTAAAAAAAACAAATAATGGCAAATTGTTTTTCATGGGAGTCGACATTTTTGGACATCCACTTGACTGGGATAAAATCATCAAAATATGTGAAAAACACGATGTAACAATAATAGAGGATTCTTGTGAAGCCTTGGGAAGTGAGTACAAAGGAAAAAAATGCGGTACCTTTGGAATAGCAGGTACTTTTGCTTTTTACCCAAATAAGCAAATTACAACTGGCGAAGGTGGAATTATTGTAACAAATGATGAAAAAATAGCAAGACTCGCGAAAGCCATGAGAAACCAAGGAAGGACTTCCAAAAAATGGCTTTCACATGAGTTATTGGGGTACAATTACAGATTAGACGAAATGTCCTCCGCATTGGGATATTCACAAATGAAAAAAATAGATAAAATCATAGAAATGCGCAACAAAGTTGCACAAAATTATAAAAAACTTCTTAATTTCGTTGAAACTCCAACAACAAAAGAATACACCACAAAGATGTCATGGTTCGTATATGTTGTAAAGCTTCCAAAAGAAATAGATTTAAACAAAGTTATTACATTTATGAAAGAAAATGGTATCGAAACGAAAAATTATTTTGCACCTGTACATCTTCAACCACTCTACAAAGATTTAGGTTGGAAAGAAGGAATGCTCCCAATAACGGAAAGTGTATCAAAAAGAACGCTTGCTATTCCCTTTTACAGTGAATTAACCTTTGAAAAACAAGAAAAAGTTGCATTTTATCTAAAAAAAGCTATAGAATTATTCACCTAAAGGAGGATAAAATGTGATTTACATACTCATATCTTCTATCCTAACATCTCTTGCAATGCCTGGATTTTTGTGGGGAGGATTGATTTGGTTTTCACTTATACTCTTTTTCAAAGGACTTGAAAGCAGAAAGATGGCTTTCTTATATTCTTTCCTTTTCCATTTCATACTTTACTTCATATCTTTATATTGGGTAATCCCCGTACTTACCAAAAATCTTCCAGAATTTTTTGGTAGGTTTTCTTCATTTACGGGTTTTTTAGTATTTATCTTACTCTGTACAATTGAAGCTTTTCCATTTCTAATATTTGGAATCTTCTATGGATATTTTATCGACAGAATTAAAGGAATTGTTCCAAAAGCTATATTTGTTTCTTCAGTATACTCTATAATGGAATTTTTAAGGGGAATTGGTGACTTGGGATTTACAGGAATAAGGCTTTCCGATGCACTATTTAAAGATATTGGAATAATCCAAATCACATCCGTTGTAGGAACAATAGGTCTTACCTTTCTAATTGTACTCGTTAATTTTTTTCTATATTACAAAAAATTTTCACCTTCTAAGATAATTATAACCTTATCCATTATATACTTTATAAACTGGTTGATTTTCACATCTCTTCCCGAAAATAAAGCTAATATCCCATTAGTTGCATTACAAACTAACGTGGAACAAAAGGTAAAATATCTAAAAAACGAAAGAGAAATTTTAAAAGAAATAACAAAATTTAAAACTCCAAATTATTTACATATCTTTCCAGAAGCAGTATTTCCAGAAAAAGACATTAGAAATACCTATATTGAAAGCAAATTAAAAAATATCAGTATGGAAAAACCTATAATCTTAGGATTTCCAACAATGGAAAACACTCCCAAAAATAGTGCTGTGGTTTATTACAAAGGAAAAATTGTTGGAAAATACGATAAAATTAAGCTTTTTCCATTCGTAGAGTTTTTACCATACGAAAAAATATTCAAAAAATTCCAATTTTTAAGAGGAATATCTTACTTTTCAAAGGGAGATAGATATACAACCTTCAAAATAGAAAATTATCCAGAATTTGGAATTCAAATCTGCTTTGAAAGTTATTTTCCAGAAATATCAAGAAAATTATCAAAAAATGGCGCACAATTTTTAATTGTTATCACAAACGACGGGTGGTATAAATTTACCACCGCACATATACAACATTTCTCAAAATCCGTATTTAGGGCTATAGAAAATAGAAGATACGTTATCCAGGTGTCAAACACTGGTATAACTGGAAGCATCGATAAATACGGAAGAATAACTAAGGTATTTCCTACCATGACTGAAAAAGTAGGAATCTTTAACGTAAAAAAAAGTAATACAACAACTATTTATCAAAAATTCGGCGATTGGTGTGTTATCATGTTTTTAATAAATTCAATAGTAATTCCAATCGCATACAAAAAAAGAAAAACTAGTATAAAAGGAGGAAAAATATGAAAAGGTTACATCCAAAGGTGTTTAAAATTCCAATAGATAAAATTCGTATGGGATACTATTCTGATAAGTATTTTACAAGGTATGTTGAAATTTTAAAAAAAGATAACCATCATCCAACTGTATATTACCAATTCTTTCCAAGGCAAAATGCGACTATTTGTGGAATTGACGAAGCACTTGCAATACTTAAATTCTGCACAGGCTATTATAAAGATGAAGAAAAAGCAAGAAAAATATTCTCAGAAATGCTCCAATTGGACAAACAAATGCAAAATCTAACAATTGAAGGAAATGTAAAAGAAATAATAAAGCTTACAGAAAAGAAATGGAATTTGAGGCTTAAATTAAATGAACTGTGGATAGATAAATGGGATGAAATAGAAGTGAAAGCTGTATATGACGGAGATGATGTAAAAGAAGGAATGCCTATCTTAACCATAGAAGGTGATCCTACCTACTTTGGTTATCTTGAAACTATATTATTAGGGGTAATTGCAAGGGCTTCAAGTACAACAACTGCCGTAAAAAAAGTTGTCAAAGCAGCAAATGGAAAACCCATACTCTTTTTTAGTGCAAGGTTTGATCATTATTGGGTTCAAGCAACAGATGGATATGCTGCGCTAAAAGCAGGTGCTTTTGGAGTCTCAACCGATGCAAACGCCGATTATTGGGGAATCGAATCCATGGGAACAATACCCCACGCCCTCATTGCTGCATATAACGGTAAAACAGACATTGCATCTATTGCATTTGACAAATACATGCCCGAACACGTAAACAGAATTTTTCTAGTTGATTGGGATAATGATGTTATTAATACTACCTTTGAAGTGGTAAAAAGCTTCTATGAATACGTAACAGGCAAAGAATTTATTTTGGGAAAAACAGACCCTGCACCGATTATAGGGGAAGGAAAAAATAAAATCTGGGGTGTAAGATTTGACACTTCTGGTAATTTAAGGGACAAATCTGTTGTTCCAAAAGATGAAAATTCATTTGGGGTTTGTCCTGAACTTGTTTGGAGGGCAAGAAAAGAATTTGACAAAGTTGGTCTTAACAATTTAAAAATCGTAGTTTCAGGTGGATTTGACGAAAATAAAATAGAGTTGTTTGAAAAATTAGACGTTCCAGCCGATGTCTACGGTGTAGGTTCAAAGCTTTTGAAGAAAAAAATAGATATAACGGCAGATATAGTAGAGGTAAACGGAAAACCATGCGCAAAAGTTGGTAGGTATAAAATGGATAATTCTCATTTACAAACAGTATCCAAAAAATTTTGGGAAAACGAACATTAATTCAAATAACATAAAATAATTTCAATAATTGGTATTGAATAATATTATTTGAATTTTTACACCTAAAAAATTGGTGTTACAATAAACTCGGAGATGAGATTATGTGGAAAAAAATAATTGAGATAGATAGTGAAATTAACGCAAAACTAGTTGAAGGATGGTTAAAAAGTAACGGTATTCCCTGTATAATCAAAGCAGAAGCAGAACCATTTCCAAAAGCTTTATTCGGCTCATCGGCATTTTTCGCAATCTTTGTACCAGAAAGTGAATTAAAAAAAGCAAAAGGAATAATCAATCTCAATATAAAGGGGGAAAAGAGCATGAAACGCACACCATTACACAATGAACATTTAAAATTAGGTGCTAAAATGGTCGAATTTGCAAATTTTCAAATGCCCATCCAATACTCTGGTATAAAGGATGAAGTTCTTGCGGTAAGAAACAATGTGGGGATGTTTGACGTATCACACATGGGGGAGGTAATAGTGGAAGGTCCACAATCAACAGATTTTGTGAATTTTCTCATCACAAACGACTTTGAAAATTTAAAACCCGGTGAAATAGTTTATACAGCAATGTGTAATGAGAAAGGCGGATTCGTAGATGATCTACTTGCATATAAAATTTCAGAAAATAAAGCAATGTTGGTTATAAACGCAGCAAATATAGAAAAAGATTTTAACTGGATGAAAAAAATTGCAGAAAAATTTGATGTAACACTAGAAAACAAATCAGATGATTACGCATTAATTGCTGTTCAGGGACCAAAAGCACAGGAAACTTTACAAGAAATTGTAGATCTAAATCTAGATGATATTGGATACTATACTTTCTCTTTTGGAAACATACTAGGTACAGATGCTATCATATCAAGAACCGGTTATACAGGAGAAGACGGATTTGAAATATACACAACAAATAAAGACGGGATTGTAAAAATATGGCAAAAACTTTTGGATATGAAAGTAACACCAGCAGGTCTTGGTGCAAGAGACTGTTTAAGGCTCGAAGCCTCATTATTACTATACGGAAATGATATGGACGAAACGATTACTCCACTCGAAGCTGGAATAAAATGGGCCGTAAAATTTAACAAAGATTTTATGGGAAAAGAAGTGCTGCAAAAACAATTAGAAGAAGGGCTAAGTAGGCGCCTTAAGGGTTTTAAACTTATTGATAAAGGTGTTGCAAGACATGGTTACAAAATTTTCAAAGAAGGAAAGGAAATTGGATACGTTACAAGCGGAACTTTCTCTCCAACGCTAAATCAAGCAATTGGCATGGCCTTAATTGAAAAAGGTCATAAATCTGGTGAAGTAATTGAAATTGAGATTAGAAATAAATTAGTAAAAGCAGAAATAGTTAAAATGCCATTTTATAGAGGCAGTGTAAAAAATAAAAAGAAAGGATGATTGTGTATGCACAGATACATACCACACACTGATGAAGAAATAAAGGAAATGTTAAATGAAATCGGCGTAAAATCTATAGAAGATTTGTATATAGATGTCCCAAAAACTGTCGATGATTACAATCTAGAAAGTGAAAAAGACGAATTTACCGTAAAAAGTGAAATATTATCACTTGCAAAGAAAAATAAAGTATTTAAAATAGAAAACATCTTTGCCGGTGCGGGTATTTATGCGCACTACATTCCGACCGTAGTTGAACATCTTGCAAATGATCAAAGATTTGTAACAGCATATACACCATATCAAGCAGAAGTTTCACAGGGCACATTACAAGCACTGTTTGAATATCAAACAATGATGTGTGAATTAACAGGTATGCAAGTGGCAAATTCTTCTATGTATGATGGAGCAACTGCTCTTGCCGAAGCTATGTTAATGGCTGTAAGGGTTAGTAGAAAAAATAAGATATTAGCCGCCAGTTCTATTAATCCAGAGTATTTACAAACAAGCAAAACATATTGTACTCCGCAAAACATAGAAATTGAAGAAGTAAAATGGAATGATAACGGCACTTTGGATATTGAAGATCTAAAATCTAAGATAAGTGATGAAACTTCTGCGGTTGTAGTTGGATATCCAAACTTCTTTGGAATTATTGAAGATTTAAAATTAATAAAAGAATCTATTCCGGAAAAAACACTGTTAATCGTCGTTAGTGAACCAGTATCTTTAACTATATTAGAATCTCCCGGAAAGCTTGGCGCGGATATAGTAGTAGGTGAGGGACAATCGCTTGGCGTAACTCCAAATTTCGGAGGACCTGGAATTGGATTTTTTACTACTCTTGAAAAATACGTCAGAAAAATGCCCGGAAGGATTATAGGTCAAACAAAAGATGTAGATGGAAAAACAGGATATGTGATGGTACTTCAAACAAGGGAACAACACATTCGTCGTGAAAAAGCTACATCAAACATTTGTTCAAATCATGCATTAATAGCACTCATAAATGCTATATATTTATCAACTATGGGACCTGAAGGATTAAGAAAAGTCGCAAAAATGTCGTACAACGCAGCACATTACTTTGCAGAAAAATTAAAAGAAAAAGGATATTCCCTCATATTTAACGGTCCTTTCTTTAATGAATTTGCATTCGACGCAGGTGAAAATTATTACGAAAAATGGAAAAAATTAGCAGAAGAAGGTTTCTTAGGCCCTCTACCATTGGTAAAGGTACTTCCCAATTTTAAAAATTGTGCACTTGCATGTTGTACAGAAGTAAACACAAATGAAAGCATAGATAATTTACTAAAACATTTTTAGAATGGAGGGACTCAAATGACTACTATTTTTGAAATGTCAAAAAAAGGTAGAATTGCGTTTAAAATACCAAATAATAATATAAAAGATTATGAATTTGACTTCCCAGAACACTTACTTAGAAAAACATCGCCTAGACTTCCACAAGTAAGCGAATTAGATGTGGTTAGACACTATACCAATCTTGCCGCAAAAAACTACTCAGTTGATGTAGGATTTTACCCATTAGGTTCATGTACTATGAAATACAATCCCAAAATTAATGAGAAAATTGCAAATGACGAACACTTTTCAATGATACATCCATTTCAACCAATGGAAACAGCACAAGGCGCTCTTCAATTAATGTATGAACTAAAAGAAATGCTTTGCGAAATATCAGGAATGGATGATATGACACTTGTTCCATCTGCAGGAGCACATGGAGAATTAACTGGTATGTTAATAGCAAGGGCATATCATTTAAGTAGAGGTGACACAAAGAGAAAAAAAGCAATTGTACCAGACAGCGCTCATGGAACAAACCCTGCATCGGCAAGAATGGCTGGATTTGAAGTTATAGAAATAAAATCCGGTCCTGATGGAAGGGTAGATCTAAACGAGCTTAAAAAACACCTAGACGAAGAAGTTGCAGTTTTGTTATTGACCAATCCAAATACACTTGGTTTATTTGAAAAAGATATCATAAAAATTGCTGAAATGGTACACGAAAAGGGTGCACTTTTATACTACGATGGTGCAAACTTAAATGCAATCTTGGGACGAACAAGACCAGGTGATATGGGTTTTGATATTGTCCACTTAAATCTTCATAAAACATTTAGTACACCACATGGTATGGGTGGACCAGGTAGTGGCCCGGTGGGAGTAAAAAAACACCTTTCGAAATTTTTACCAGTACCTGAAATAATAAAAGAAAATAACACATATAAGCTAAATTACTCCAAACCAGAAAGTATAGGATTTATAAGAAGCTTTTTCGGGAATTTTTCCGTTTTGGTAAGGACATATACATATATAAAAACTATGGGAAAAGAAGGTTTAAAAAAGGTCGGGCAAATGGCAGTGTTGAATGCAAATTATCTAAGAAAAAAGGTATCAAAAATCATGGATATTGCATATCCAGGTCTTTGTATGCATGAGTTTGTATCCACATGTGAAAAATTAACAAAAGAAACAGGAGTCAAAGCGTTAGATATAGCCAAAAGACTTCTAGATTATGGAATCCACGCACCAACGATGTACTTCCCATTAATTGTACACGAAGACTTTATGATTGAGCCAACGGAAACTGAAAGTAAAGATACATTAGATGAATTTGCAAAAATACTTGGAAAAATCTTTGAAGAAGCGAAGCAAAATCCAGAATTAGTAAAAAATGCACCTTACACAACACCAATTAGAAGACTAGATGAGGCTACTGCTTCAAGAAAACCTATAGTAAAATTCAATTTTGAGGGGGAATAAAATGAAATTTTACCTTCCCACAAAGGTATTTTTTGAAGATGGTTATAAAGACTCTATAATTGAAATCGAAAAATTGGGAAATACCTTTTTAATAATTACTGGAAAAAGTTCGAAAAAAAACAAAAGTCTAGATGAATTAGTAGATGTTTTAAAAAAATTAAATAAAAAATTTGAAATATTTGATGAAACTTTGGAAAACCCTCCTAAAGAGATGCTTTATAAGATCATAGATAAATTTGGAAAAAATTGGGATGTAATTGTTGGCCTTGGTGGCGGCAGTCCAATGGATGCCGCCAAGGCTATTGCTGTTTTGTGTAAAAATGACATAAAAGTTGAAGATTTATACGATAACCTTAAATATAACAGCGCATCTAAAATTCTTTGTATTCCAACAACTTCCGGTACAGGAAGTGAAGTAACACAATACTCCGTTCTAACTATTAACAACGTAAAAAAAGGATTTAAACATGATGTTATATTCCCAAATGTTTCTATACTAGAACCAAAGTACACACTTACACTATCAAAAGAACTCACAATATCAACGGCATTAGACGCCTTATCGCACGCAGTTGAATCTTTTCTATCACTAAGAGCCAGTGAATTTTCAAAATTATACGCGCTAGAAGCAATAAAGCTAATAAAGCAAAACCTAAATAAGTTAGTTGAAGACTTGCAGAACTACGAGTTGAGAAAGAAAATAATGCTTGCATCATTTTATGCAGGTATTGCAATAAGTTTGACAGGTACCACTATTGCACACTCATTGGGATACTCACTAACCTCTGAAAAAGGAATAAAACACGGTCTTGCAACAGCTGTCTTTCTACCATTTGAAGTTAAAAACTCTGGTAAAGAAGAAGAAATTAAAGAAATTCTAGGCGACCCACTTGAATTTCTTAAATCTCTCAACGTTTCCATTGAATTTTCAATAGAAGACGAAGAAATTGAAAGGTGGTCAAATAGAGTACTTAATTCTTCACATGTAAAGGTTACCCCTGGAAACTATAACCTCAATAAAATCAGAGAAGCCTACAAATGGGTAATTGAAAAATCTGGACTATATGGAGGTAGTAAATGAAGGTATTCTTGAAGAAGGATATAAAAAATAGAATAAAAAATGGGCATCCCTGGATTTATGAAAATGAAATTGAAAGAATAGAAGGAATCCCGGAAAATGGCGGTATTGTCGATGTATTTAACCATGAAAAATCGTTTCTAGGAAAAGGATACATTAATTTTAACTCTAAAATTAGAGTTAGAATTTTAACAAGAAAGGCAGAAACAATAGGAAAAAACTTTATCAAAAAAAGATTTTTAGAAGCTTTAGAGAGAAGGCATACAAAAGAAAAAAGTTTTCGGGTTATTTTCTCAGAAGCGGATAATTTATCTGGTTTAATAGTAGACAAATTTCAAGATTATATAGTACTTGAAATCAATACTTTGGGTATTGAAAAACTAAAAAATCATATATTAGATGTAATAATAGAACTTTTTAATCCAAAAGGTATTTTTGAAAAATCCGATAGCAATTCCAGGGAAAAAGAGGGGTTGAAGAAATATTCCGGTTGGATATATAAATCTGGTCCCGAATTAATACCATTTGAACTAAATGATTTAAAGTTTTTTGCAGATACCCAAGGACAAAAAACTGGTGCTTTTCTTGACCAAAGACTAAATGTAAAATCACTAGAAAGATATTCCAAAGATAAAGTATGTCTCGATGCATTTTGCTATACTGGAAACTTTGGTATGCATATGTTATTGTACGGTGCAAAATATGTAACTTTTCTTGATTATTCACAACGCGCAATTGACATTGTAAATTTAATTGCAAAAGAAAATGGATTTAAAAACTATGAAACTATAGTAGGAAATGCTTTTGATATTTTAAAACAGTTTGACAAAACATCAAAGTACTTTGACGTTGTTTCGATTGATCCGCCTTCATTTGCCAAAAAAGGGAGTAATAAAAAAAGTGCGCTTAAAGGATATAAAGAAATAAATCTCAGGGCAATGCGCATCCTAAAAAATCACGGTATTTTGGCTACTTCTTCATGCACACAAATAATCTCAGAGGAAGAATTTGATAATATAATATTTTCGGCAGGTATAGATACAAGCAGAATAACAAGAGTTATGCATAGGGGTGCTCAACCTTACGATCACCCATATGTATTAAACATCTTAGAAACAAAATATTTAAAATTCAGATTACTTGAAATTGAAAAGATTAAGGAGTAATACAATGAAAAAAATAATACTTTTTTTTCTTTTGACTATAACAATTTTGTTCTCGCAAACTTATATTTTAACCAATGACGGTCTATATAAATCTTTTGAAAAAGTACTGCCAGGTACATTTTCAGATCTCTTTCGTTATGACAATAACATCTATCTCGTCGGAAAAGACGAAATATTGAATATTCAAACAAACAAAAAAATCTATGTAGAATCACCCACTTACATTGGTGAAGGATATATTGTTTCAAAAGATAGACTTTATCATTTAAAAAATGATAAATTGTCTTTAATAAGGATAATATCAAATATTTCAAACCCACAAGTTTACAAAGATATTTTATTCGCCATAAATATGGGAAGAGTTGTAGCTTACAACAATGGAAAAATAATATGGACCCTTTCATATGATAAAGGAAAAATAAACAAAATAAGAATTTCAAAAAACATCCTTGCCGTATTTTCCACGTATAATCTTTCTCTTTTCGATATTTCCAATCCAAGGTACCCAAAATTTTTGAAAAAATTCAACCCAGTTAATGATTACACATACAATGGTTACCACGTGTTATTAAAAAATATGACTATTTCATTCTACGATGAAACAAATAAATTAGTATTTTCAAAAAAAGTAAATGGAAATAAAATTATTACAGACAGTGAAAATATAATTGTCGGGAATTACTTAATAACAAAAGATTTTAACATCACAACATATCCTTTTAAAATAAAGGCATTTGTAAACTTAAACGAAAATATAGAGGAAACCCAAACAAAATTTACCAAATTGTGGAGTATAGATCTTAATGCAGACATAACTGGGAGACCAGTTGCAATAAACGGTACTTTGTTTTTAGCAACCACAAGTGGAAAATTGTTCAAATTAAGTAATGGAAAAATACTGTGGAATTATCATTTGCCGTTTATAGTTACTGGACATTTAACCATTACCGAAAATGCGCTAGTAGTTCCTTGTTGGGATGATTTTCTTTATTCTTTTGATTTAAATGGGAATCTTATTTGGAAAACACAATTGGATTCAGATATCACACTAGGTGCTGCATACGATGGACAAATAATATACACCGTAACCGATGATGGACTTTTGTATGAAATCAAAGATGGAAAAATAATTTCAACTATGAAAGTTGGAAAATGGCCGATAAGTGGACCTTTTGTATCACTATCTGGTCAAATCTATACCGTAGATGGGATGGGATATTTATGGAAAAATGAAAAAAAGGAAAAGTTTATAGGTAACATAAAAAACTTGGCTTTTTCGTTGGAAAATCCACAAATTCCCTCTGAAAATTCTGTAATCTTAATAGACAAATCAAATAAATATGTATTTTCCAAAAACTTTTTCACAAAAAATGATGTAAAAATTCTAGACTTTGAATATGACATAATAGATAGTGTTATAGGTCAAAAATTCATATATATACTAACCGAAAATAACAACTTATACATTTTAGAAAAAAATAGCTTTAAAATTCTCTATAAAAAAACATATGAAAATTCAAAATTTATAATATTAGACGACATAGGAAATTTATACATAGTTGGAAAAACAATAACTGTAATTTCTACGAATGATTCGCCATCAACGCCATGGAACAGTATCTTTAAAAATAACCTAAACTCATCGGCGGTTAATTATTGATATGATAATCGGTGCAAATGAATACGCTGTGGTAATACCCATAGTAAACAAAAAATATTTTTTATTCGAAGTACGTTCAAAAAAATTAAATACTCAACCAGGAGAAGTGGCATTCCCGGGTGGGAAATTAGAAGAAAACGAATCACCTAAAGACTGTGCAATACGTGAAACAATTGAAGAAATAGGTACAGTCCCAAAAATAATCAAAGATCTTCCAATGGTTGTTACACCTTTTAATATAGTAATATACCCATTTTTAGGTACCATCAATAGCAAAATTATGCGTAATAAATCAGAAGTTGACGCAATTTTTTTGGCACCAATTAAATTATTTGAAAAACCTTTGTACGAATATTACATAGATGTAAAGGTATATCCACCTACTAGTTTTCCATTTCATTTAATACCAAATGAAAAAAATTACAATTGGAGACAAGGGAAATATAGAATCTTATTTTTCAAACACAAAGAATATATAATTTGGGGAATAACAGCTTTAATTGCACATGAGGCTTACAAAATATTAAAGGAGGAATCTATATGAAAGAAAAAATCATTCAAATTGTTGAAAAATTAAAACCCGAAATCATTACCTCAATGAAAAAATTTGTATCCATTAACTCTGTAAATCCTAGATCAGGTGGCCCAGGTGAAAAAGAAATGGCTGAATGGTTAGAAGACTTAATTAAAGATTGGAGCTTTGATTCTGTGGAAAGATACGATGCAAAAGATGACATAGTGCCATATGGATTTAGACCAAATATTGTGGCGAGAATAAAAGGAAGTGAAGGAAAAAGAACTATTTGGATTATAACCCACATGGACAAAGTTCCCGCAGGTGATCTATCATTATGGGAAAATGATCCATTTGATCCACTAGAAAAAGACGGGAAAATATTTGGAAGAGGTGCAGAAGATAACGGTGCATCTTTAATTGCCTCATTATATGCTGCAAAAGCGATATTAGAACTCAAAATAAAACCCAAAGACAATATCGCACTTGCCTTTGTTTCAGATGAAGAAACAGGATCCGACTATGGTATAAAACACCTTTTAGAGCTTGGTTTATTCAATAAAGGCGATTTGTTTATAGTACCCGATGCCGGCGAACCCGACGGTTCATTTATTGAAATTGCCGAAAAATCCATTGCATGGTTAAAAATAACTACTTTTGGAAAACAAGCACATGCATCAAGACCAGATATAGCTAAAAATGCCCATAGGTTCGCTTTGAAATTCGCTTCACAGTTGGATGAACATTTAAATAAAAAATATAACTTAGAAAATAAATTATTTGATTATCCGAAAAGTTCCTTTGAACCCACAAAAAAAGAAAATAATGTGGATAATGTAAACACTATACCGGGAACAGATGTCGTCTACTTTGATTGTAGAATATTACCAGAATATAACATTGAAGAAATCTTCGAGGATATAACCAATTTTGCAAATAAGTTTTCAAAAGAATACAATGTGGAAATTCACGTAGAAAAACTGCAATTTGAGCAAGCCGCACCACCCACTAATAAAGATTCAGAGATAGTAATAAAGTTAAAAAGTGCAATAAAAGAATTGAGAAATTTAGAACCAAAAGTTGGAGGAATAGGTGGAGGAACTTGTGCCGCTATAGTTAGACGTGCAGGCTTCCCCGCGGTTGTCTGGGCCACATTAGATGAAACGGCACACCAACCAAATGAATACGTGGTTATAAATAATTTAATTGAAGATACAAAGGTCTATACTTATTTAATGGCAAATTCTTAAAATTAAGGGGGGAATATTATGTCAAGAATTGTAAAAGCACCAAGAGGAACAAAACTTTCTTGTAAAAGTTGGCAAACTGAAGCACCTATGAGAATGTTAATGAACAACCTAGATCCAGAAGTTGCAAGAGATCCTGCAAACCTTATAGTATACGGTGGTACAGGAAGAGCCGCAAGGAATTGGGAATGTTTTGACAAAATAGTTGAAACACTGCAAAATCTAGAAATGGATGAAACACTTTTAATTCAAAGTGGAAAACCAGTTGCAGTTTTTAAAACAAGTGAATGGGCACCAAGAGTATTAATCGCAAATTCCAACCTTGTTCCCAAATGGGCAAATTGGGAATATTTTAGAGAATTAGAAAAACGTGGTTTAATTATGTACGGTCAAATGACCGCTGGAAGTTGGATTTACATAGGAACTCAAGGTATACTTCAAGGCACATATGAAACATTTTACGCAGTAGCCAAAAAGTATTTCAATGGATCACTAAAAGGAAAATGGGTATTAACTGCAGGTTTAGGAGAAATGGGAGGAGCACAACCTTTAGCTGTAACTTTAAACGATGGTGTAGTACTTGCCGTTGAAATAGATAAAAGAATGATTGAAAGACGTATTAAAACAGGTTATCTCGATACTTGGACTGACAACTTAGATGAAGCATTAAAATTAGTACAAGACGCCGTAAAAGAAGGAAAACCACTGTCAGTCGGTCTTTTAGCAAATGCTGCAGATGTGCACCCAGAACTTGTAAAACGTGGAATTATTCCAGATATAGTAACTGATCAAACAGCTGCGCATGATCCATTAACAGGTTACATACCACATGGCATGTCATTTGATGAAGCATTAAAATTAAGGAAAGAAAATCCACAAAAGTATCTTGAGTTAGTATACGAAAGCGTTGTAAAACATATAGAAGCAATATTGGAAATGCAAAAGCAAGGCGCAAAAGTATTTGAATATGGAAATAATATAAGAAGACTTGCATACGATCACGGAGTAAAAAATGCATTTAATATTCCAGGATACGTTCCAGAATACATAAGGGACTTATTCTCCGAAGGAAAAGGTCCATTTAGGTGGGCCGCTTTATCCGGTAATCCTGAAGATATTTACAAAACTGATAAAAAAGTATTGGAATTATTCTCTTACGATAATCACTTAAAAAAATGGATAGAACTTGCACAAAAAAAGATTAAATGGCAAGGGTTACCTGCAAGAATATGTTGGTTAGGTCAAGGAGAAAGAGCAGAATTAGGACTTGCCATAAACAAAATGGTACAAAAAGGCGAAATCGAAGCACCTATTGTAATTGGAAGAGATCATCACGATACAGGGTCAGTGGCAAGTCCATATAGGGAAACTGAAGCTATGAAAGATGGCAGTGATGCAATAGCAGATTGGCCAATTCTAAATGCGATGTTAAATGTTGCAAGTGGGGCAACTTGGGTATCTTTCCATCATGGTGGCGGAGTAGGTATTGGTTACTCATTGCACGCAGGAATGGTTATAGTAGCTGACGGTACAGATTTGGCACATAAGAAACTAGAAAGAGTTTTAACAAATGATGTTGGACTTGGTGTAGTAAGACATGCTGATGCAGGCTATGAAATAGCAATAAATACTGCAAAAAAACATAACTTGAAAATACCTATGCTTGATCAATAAAAAATCTTAGGTAACTGTGCACTGAACTAAAAAACGATAAAAAAAGCACCCCCAAAATGGTTAAATAAAACTAAAAAGGGGGTGCTTTTTTTTAAACAGTTGAACTAAAAAGATGTGAAGAATACAAGAGAAGGTATAAAAATAAATTAGATGGCCTCGGTGGAGTGCCGAAGCCATCTATTTTTGAAATTTTTTATTTGTCACATCTTTGAAGATAAACCCATAATCCTTAGAACTTTTAAAAGTCATATCCTTCAGTTAAAATATCGTTTATTCCTGCTAAAATCTCCTCTGGGGTAATTAATTCTCCTCCTACTTTATTGATAAATTTAACTTTTGTTCCAGGTTTTACCAATCTCAAAATTTCCCTTCCGTATTGCCCTAAATTCATTTCTGGTATAACAACTGCTTCAACTTTTGAGAGTCTTTTTCTAAGCTCGTGAACTTGTAATGGCCAAATTGTAATTGGCTTGAACAAACCTACTTTCATTTTATCGTTTCTTGCTATTTTCACAGCCTCAAGTGCGCTCCTTGCCACTACCCCATACGCTATAACCAGCACTTCTGCATCTTCTGTCATATACTCATCGTAAATTGAAATCTCATCAATATGGAGCCTTATTTTATTTGACAATCTCTTGATTAATTTTTCTGCAGTTTCATACGCTGCATTTGGGAAACCAGATTCGTCGTGCACAAGGCCCGAAACATGGAATCTTGTTTTACCCATCTCTATCAACGCATTAGGTTTTGGTTCAGCATATTCACTTTCTGCATATGGCACAAATATCTCTTCATCTTCCAATTCTTTTTCAGAAATTCTATCCACAATTTCTATATCTCTACCATTCGGTAATTCAAATGTTTCTCTCATATGGCCCAAAGTCTCATCCATTAAAAACACAACAGGTGTTCTATATACTTCGGCAAGGTTAAAAGCCTCAATTATATACCTATACGCTTCTTGGACAGTTGAAGGGTACATCGCAATTATGGCATGATCTCCGTGAGTTCCCCACCTCGCTTGCATAATATCACCTTGAGCGGGCTTGGTTGGAAGACCAGTTGAAGGGCCTCCACGCATAACATTAACAAAAACACACGGAGTCTCAGTCATAACAGCATATCCTAAAGCCTCTTGCATCAAACTAAAGCCCGGGCCGCTAGTAGCTGTCATTGATTTTACCCCCGCAAGTGATGCACCAATCATAGCCGCGGCACTTGCAATTTCATCTTCCATTTGAATAAAAACCCCATTATGTTTTGGCAACTCTCTTGCCATGGTCTCGGCAATTTCTGAAGAAGGGGTAATGGGATAACCTGCATAAAATCTACAACCAGCTCTCAGTGCTCCATATGCAACTGCTTCGTTTCCCTGCCAAAAAACTAATTTACCCATTTTTTTCACCTACTTCTTCTGTAATCTCAACTATGTCAATGGCAAAATCTGGACATAAATTTTCACACATCAAACATCCTATACACGTTGTATGATCTTCTACTTTTGGTCTATTCATTTCCCCCTTAATAATAGTTTTTGTAGGACAAGTGTTATAGCATATCCCGCAACTTTTACACCAATTATAATTTATCTTCACCTTAAACTGTTTCTTCGCCATTACCTCACCTCACTTAATTAATGATAAGAATATACCAGCTGCAACAGCAGAACCTATTACTCCGGCAACATTTGGCCCCATTGCATGCATTAATATGAAATTAGTTGGATCTTCTTCCTGGGCAATTCTTTGAGCTACCCTTGAAGAATCAGGTACAGCTGATACGCCAGCAGCACCAATTAATGGATTTATTTTATCTTTTAAAAATAAGTTCATTAATTTTGCAAATAAAATTCCAGAAACTATAGACGTTATAAATGCAATAGCACCCATACCGAAAATAAGCAAAGATTGAGGTTTTAAAAACACGTCAGCCCTTGCAGATGCACCAACTGAAACACAAAGTAGAATTGTAACTGTATCAAGGATATATCTACTTGCCGCTTCAACAAGTCTCTTTACAACACCTGCTTCTTTTAAAAGATTTCCAAACATCAACATACCAATTAATGGTAATGCCTTAGGGACTATCAGTGCTACAATTATAGTTGTTAAAATTGGGAATAGTACCCTCTCTACCTTGGTTACCTTTCTAGGTGGTTTCATTTTTATTCTTCTTTCTTCTTTTGTTGTCATCAATTTTGAAACCAACGGTTGAAGTACGGGAATTAACGCAATGTATGAATATGCAGAAATTGCAATTATAGATAACAATTCAGGTGCAAATTTTGAGGTTATAAAAATTGAAGTAGGACCATCTGCTCCACCAATAATACCTATCGATGCCGCTTGTTTTAAAGTAAAACCAAACACCCTTGCCAAAAGAAAGGTGATAAATATTCCCATCTGAGCCGCTCCACCAAGAAAAATTGTAATAGGATATGAAAGCATAAAGGAAAAATCAGTCAATGCCCCAATTCCAAGAAAAATCAGTGGAGGATAGATTCCAAGCACTAATCCCTGTTGTATATACCACAAAACACCACCTGGTGAAGATTGAGAAGGAGGATTTAATATGCCAGTAATATCTGGAGGTATATTTGCTAAAATAATTCCAAAAGCTATAGGTATCAAAAGAAGTGGTTCTGCGTCTTTCTCTATAGCAATATAAATCAGCAGTCCGGCAATCCCGAACATTATCAAATTTCCATAACTAATATGCATAAAAGCTGTACTTTGAAAAAAAGATAATAATGATTCCAGCAACTCAAACTCCTCCTTTATTAGCAGATCTATTCTAATTATATATCACTATTTATAATATGAAAAGAAAAATTACTACGTATTTCAAGCAATTAAACCTTATTTTTTTTAATAGCATCTTTTAAACTTAATAATATATAGTAATACGTTAATTCATAGTTATAATTGGAAACTTTTGAAGACGCTATTTTCGAAAACTCCCTTGCAATCGTATAATTCAAATTATATTCTTCGCAAATCCACAGTGCAACCTTTGCAATAGCCTTTAAAATTTTAAAATTTTTTACTTCCAACAATTCCATTACTAACATATTTAAAGCTTTGCTATCTTCTAATGCCTCTTTCATCTTAATGTAAAATGTATAATATGTATTAACACCCAGTTGTTCTGTAATCTTTTCTTCTACAAAATCCTTATTTTTTATTTTTTCAAATTCCTCTGGAAATTCTAAGTATAACTTTTTTTGTATGAAATCTTTAAGCTCTTTTATTTTATTTTTTGGAAAATTTAAAACAAATTTTTGAAGCCTACTTCTAATAGTAGGATAAAGTGAATTCCAACTTGTAGTAACTAATATTATTAACGCATATTTTGGCGGTTCTTCCAACGTTTTTAAAATAGAATTTTCTGCTTCAGGAAGCATTTTCTCCGCATCAAATAACACAACTATTTTCTTGCCACTTTCAACGGAAAACGATAAAAAATCCTGTATTTGCCTTATATCATCTATCTTAATATTTTCCTGATCTATAATATAATATCTTTGCATATCATTATTTGTGATTTTGTATACCAAATTCTCTACATAACTTTTTAAATAATTTTTATTGTCTCCAACAATAGCAATTGAAACCCCAGAATATTCCTCCAATACTTTATCTATGTTCACGTTTCCACCTCGTTAATATACATATCTACAACTTCTAAAACATCATTACTATCTTTGACAATAGTTCCTTTATCCATAAAAATTGCCCTATTAGAAAATTCTAAAAACACTTCCGGATTATGAGTGGCAACTATTATACCCATACCCATTTTTTTTAAATCAAATATAAGTTCTTTTAAAACTTGCCTATCGTTTTTATCCAACATTGAAAGTGGTTCATCTAATAGCAGATATTCAGGTTCCATAACAAGTATTGATGAAATCGCAAGTTTTTGTTTTTGTCCTCCTGATAAATTGTGAGGTTCCATATGTTTAAAATCGTATAACCCCGTAATTTTTAAAACCTTTTGTGCCCTTTTTCTTATTTCTTCCCTATCAAGTCCGAGGTTCTCAAGTCCAAAAATAACATCTTCCCAAACTGTACTACCAATAATTTGAGTTTCAGGATTTTGAAAAACATATCCCGTAACAAAATAATGCGGATGATTTCCTTCAACAATTATCTCTCCAGAGTAATTCACCAATCCTGAAAGTGCTTTAAGAAAAGTGGATTTTCCACTACCGTTATAGCCCAAAAGCAATACAAACTCATCTTTACTAAATTTTGTATCTATCTTTCCCAAGACTCTTTTATTTCCATAAAAAACTTCAAGATTCTTTACAATTATATTATCATCTCCAATTTATCTCCTGCATTAAACTTTAGTATGTCTGCTGCTCTAGATTGATTTGCCGCAATTTCAACAAAACCTGTGCTATCATTATGTACTAATAACCCTCCAATATCAACTTCTGCATAATACCTCAAAATGGGTAATTCTATCCATTTTCTTCTAAAAAATAACTTGATCTTTTCCTTTTCTTTTATCCATTCAAATGGTATATTAGTCTCTATATTACCAAACTTATCAATATACGCAACTTCTCCTGATATTTTATTTTCGATTTTCTTTGCCTTTAAATATGGCAAGGTTGCGTAGTTAAATAATTGATTACCAAGCTCTTTAAAAAAACCCTTTGTAATATACGCTGCAACGGGTGAAAAAATATCCCTACCATGAAAAGTACTTGATTTGCTATAATGATATCTTTGGTTATTTAATTCCCTTATCTCTAAAGGTTTTTCTCTTTCAAAAACTAAAGTAAACAATCCATTATCTGGTCCAACAAAATAATAATTTTCCGTTTTAACGGCTATTGCCTTTCTTGCACTCCCTACACCATAATCCACTACACACAAAAAAACCGCTCCTTTTGGAAAATGCATAAAAGAACGCGAGAGGACATACATTGCCTCCCGCACATTAAACGCAGTTATCTGATGGGTTAAATCCACAATTTCTTCGTCTACTATTTGCTTAATTACTCCTTTACAAATTCCAACATAATGTGAACTTCCCCAATCAGTCATAAATACTATCATAATTATCACCTTAATAAAACAATTTTGTTAATTCTCTTAGATAAAAATCCACAGGTCTATAATTTATAATCGTTTCAGAATACGGTATTTCTGTAATAGAAAATCCCTTCACACCAACTGCATGATATACTTTTCCAATCTTTATCATCTCTATGGCATGCGCAGCCATTTGTGTTGCAATAATTCTATCCATTGCACTTGGAGAACCACCTCGTTGTAAATATCCCAAATTTGTATATCTCCATTCAATTCCAAAATCTTTTAACTGTTTTTCTATATACCTTCCAATAACAATAGACGACCCCTCTTCAGGTGAAAATCTACATTCCTTCTTAATATCTTCAGGAATTTCCACGCCAGATTCGATAACTATTAATGAAAATCTCTTTCTTCCCTCATATCTCCTCTTTATAATATCAATCATTTCATTGAAATTGGTCTTTTCAGCAGAAGAAATAATATAATCAGCCCCACCTGCCAATCCACCAATAACTGCTATCCAACCACTTGGTTTTCCCATTGTTTCAACAATCATAACCCTGTGATGCGATTCAGCAGTTGAATGCAAAACATCAAGCGCGTTTTTTACATTTTCAACTGCGGTAAAAAAGCCTATAGAAAAGTCTGTAAAAGAAAGATCATTATCAATAGTAGCCGGAATTACAATAGATGGTACACCTACATTCATCAAATTTATAGCTGATTTTGCTGCAAGTCTACCACCAATAATTATCAATGCAGAAATACCGTATTGTTCTACCTTACTCTTAATTTTTCCAATTTCGTTATTCTCTGGTACATACAAAGAAGTACCTAACATTGTTCCACCTTGATGCAAAACATTGGAAACATTGCCCCTTAATAAAACATCCAGATCATCCCTTAAAAACCCCTCAAAACCATCTTTTATACCCATTACTTCAACATTTAAATCCAATCCTTTTACAACAGCTGCACGTATAGCCGCATTAATCCCAGGAGAATCATTTCCGACACATAATACTCCCACTCTTTTCATATTATAACCCCCTTACAATTGTCATTAAGACTATAGAGGTAATTGCCATCAATTTAATCAAAATATTGATAGAAGGGCCAGAAGTATCTTTGTATGGATCTCCTACTGTATCACCAACGACTGTTGCTTTATGCGCAAAAGAACCCTTTCCTCCAAAATTTCCCTCTTCAACAAATTTTTTTGCATTATCCCAAGCTCCACCTGAATTTGCCATAAATATTGCAAGCATTACACCAGACACAGTTGCACCGATCAAAAGACCACCAACTCCAATCGCTCCAAAAGAAATATAAATCAAAACAGGTGATAACACCGCAAGCACAGCTGGTAAAACCATTCTTTTCAAAGCACCTTTTGTGGCAATTTGAATACATCTTTGATAATCTGGATCTTGCGTTCCCGTCAAAATACCCGGAATTTCTTTAATTTGCCTTCTTATTTCTTTAACCATATCATCTGCCGCATCACCAACTGCATGCATGGTCAATGCAGAGAAGAAAAACGGAAGCATACCACCAATAAGTGCCCCTAAAAATAAATACGTATTACTCAAATTTACAGAGGAAATTTCAGATAATTCACTAAAATTAGCAAATAAAGCCAAAGCAGTTAACGCGGCAGAGCCTATTGCAAAACCCTTTCCCATAGCAGCTGTAGTATTTCCCACTGCATCCAATGAGTCGGTAATTTCTCTTACGCTTGGATCTAATCCCGCCATTTGCGCAATACCACCTGCATTATCAGCAATTGGACCATATGCATCAACTGATAAACTAATTCCCAAAGTTGAAAGCATACCAACTCCTGCAAGTGCTACACCAAATAATCCTAAAATTTTATAAGCCAGAATAACTGCAACGGCAATCAATAATGTGATTATAAAAGTTGATTCCATTCCCAAAGCTGTACCACTTATTATAACGTTAGCAGGTCCCATCATACCAGTCTTTGCAAGTTTTTGTACCTTCTTACCAGAAGTATACCATTCTGTTATAATTCCAATTAACAATCCCACTATTACACCAAAAAACACCACAAAAAATAATTTTAGCCATTCAATATATACGCTGTAAACAAAAGTCATCGATAAAGTTAAAATTCCAGAAAAAATCGTACCAACTCTCAAAGTTTTTGCAGGATTATCTGACTTTTCAGCCTTCAATAATGTATAGATTATTCCAATAATTGAAGAAATTAATCCAAAAATCACAACAAATACCACTGATAAAAATCCTTTTTCTTTAAAGAAGATATTTCCCAATACAATCGCAGAGAAAATTGAACCTACATACGATTCGTACAAGTCTGCACCCATTCCTGCAACGTCACCTACATTATCTCCAACATTATCCGCGATTACAGCGGGGTTTCTCGGATCATCTTCTGGAAGATTGGCTTCTGTTTTTCCTACAATATCTGCTCCAACATCCGCAGCTTTTGTATAAATTCCTCCTCCAACCCTTGCAAATAACGCAACAAAAGATGCGCCAAGTGAATAGTAACTTATTAACTCTATATCCCTAGTAACATAATAGGTTATAGCAAGACCTAAAATTCCCAAAGTGGATACAGTTAGCCCCATAACTGCACCACCTGAGAACGATATTTTCAAAGCTTTTCCTAAACCTTCTGTTGCAGCCCATGCAGTTCTTGCATTTGCCCTAGTAGCTATAGACATCCCAAAATATCCAGCAGCTACTGAAAAAAGAGCACCAACAAGCAAAGAAATGCTCGCCTTATACCCCATAAGAAACAAAAACAAAATTGAAAGGGCAAAAATTACCGGGAAAAACACCTTATACTCTTGGAGCAAAAAAGATTTTGCACCTTTCTGGATAATACTAGATAATTGAGTGGTTTTTTCATTACCAGATGAATACTCTAATATTCTAAAAGATAGAAAAATAATAAATCCAAGAGAAATAAACCCCAAATACAAAAAGTAGGCCAAAATATCACCCCTTTAGAGAAAATTGAGGGCCTTTTCGCCCTCATTTTATCTTTTTATCCACTTTATAACTACAGGACTTGCTATATAAAGCGATGAATAAGTTCCAACTACCGTGCCTATAGTCATTCCAAATGCAAAAGGTTTAATGCTATTTCCAGAGAATAGCAATAAAACAAATATAACTATAAACGTGGTGAGTGATGTATTTATAGTCCTTTTAATAACCTGATTTATACTATCATTAACTATATTTTCTATACTTTTTCCTCTAGCTCTCTTTAAATTCTCTCTTATCCTATCATACACAACAATTGTATCGTTAAGTGAATAACCTATAAGTGTTAAAACAGCTGCAATTGCCGCAACATTAAGTTCGTAATTAAAAAATGAGAAGAATCCCAATGTGATTATAACATCGTGGATAAGTGCAACAATCGCACCTACTCCAAATACAAATTGGAACCTCAAAGTTATGTACAATAAGATTGCAAGTAAAGTAAATACAACTGCCTTCCAGGTTAGATTTTTAATTTCTTTAGCTGCATAACCACTGGTTTCGTTAAATCCAATTACATTTGCAACCTTCCCTTTTTCTTTAAATGCTTCAACAATTTTTTTACTAACCATATCTTTTTCTTCTCCAGAATAAACTCTCAACTTTCCTTTTTCATCAAGTGGGGAAACAACTATGGAAAATTTCGTTATATCTTTTGGATCATCAATACTCCTTATTTGAGTTACCCTTGCATTTTCAAACTCTGGTGCCAAGTTTTTTATTACATTTCTCACATATGCCTCATCTACAACATCGTTAACACTCAAGATAATCTCTGAACCACCCAGAAATTCTACACCAAGGTAAAATCCTTTAGTAAATATACTCACAAGAGATGCCGCAACCAAAATTATAGAAAGTATTATAAAAACATTCTTTTTTCCAACAAAATCTATCATGCCTTGGCACCTCCTTTGCCAACACTTTTAACCTTAATCCCACCGGAAAATAGTTCTAAGAAAAATCTCGAGACTATCAAATTAACAAACAAACTACCCAAAACACCTATAATTAAAGTAATGGCAAAACCTTTTACAGTACCTGTGCCAAAATAATAAAGGAAAAGTCCAGCAATTATCGTTGTAAGATTTGCATCAAAGAGTGTAATAAATGATTTTGAAAAGGCTGTCGAAATTGCAGCTTTTACTGAACTTCCCTTTCTTAATTCTTCCTTTATTCTTTCATAAATTATTATATTTCCATCAACAGTTGTACCAATAGTCAAAATAATACCTGCTATACCAGGTAACGTTAAAATTGAACCAGTTACCGCCAAAATTCCAAGCAATAAGAATGTATTATACAACAATGCAATATCTGCAACGATTCCCATAACTCCATAAAATACTATCATATACACAAGAACAATAACAACACCAACTATACCCGCTTTTATTGACGCCTCAATTATATCTTTTCCAAGCAAAGGTGCAACCCATCCAGATGAAACTTTCTCTAACCTTGCAGGAAGCGCTCCACTCTTTAAAATTGCAGCCAATTGTTTTGCTTCATCCAATGTAAAGTTTCCCTTAATTAACGCACTACCATCTGTTATCTTTGCAGTAACAAATCCCGCAAATTGCACTCTATTATCCAAAACAATTGCTAATCTCTTTTTTAATGCTTGTTTATATGCAATTCCTCCTTGATTAAGTAATTCTTCTGGTACATAAAGTTTTTCCGTTATTCTCTTAAATACATCCACATAAGCTTTATCCATCTTAAAGGTTACAACATAACCAGCTACATTATTTCTGTCAACTTGTGGTATTGCCTCAACAATCTTTGGTGAAACAAGTTTTAAACTGGAAATATTAGCAATCTCTTTTTTGACAAGGTACCACTTCTTACCTTCCCTATCAAGCAACCACTCTGCTTTCTCTCTTTTGGCTTCGTTTGTTAATTCTGGATCTATTTTTGGATTTGTGCTTGTCTCATCAACTACTTGACCAAACCAAAGTATACCTGTAGAACCGATTAGTTGTTCTGCTCTAGCGGTATCTGTAGCCCCTGGAATTTCAACAATAATAAATGTGTTTTCTTCTCTAAACGTCTGTTTAACCACAGCTTCGGTATAATTTGCCATATCAAGTCTATTTCTTAAAACAGTCCAGACATCTTCCGCAATCTGTGATGGATTTTCTACAGATTTGTCGATATCAACTTTGTATTCAATTCTTGCTCCTCCACTAATATCAAGTCCTAATCTTATTCTGTTAAATAAACTTGCAAATCCTCTATATCCATTTGAAGTAGGCCAAAGTAAGGATACAAAAGCAAGTGCAATAACTATCAATGTTATTACGCCTCTGACTTTATTTTCTTTCATCTAAATACCTCCCCTTGGTTTATTATTCCTCCTTGTTTTTTATTACTTTTGCTACATAAACCTTTGCAATTTCAAGTTCAGTTGTATTGTTACTTTTTATTTTTAGTGTATCTTTTTTTACATCTATAACCTTTCCTACAATACCGCCAGAGGTAATAACAGTATCTCCCCTCTTAATTTCAGAAATCATTTGTTTAAATTGTTTTTCCCTCTTTTTTTGAGGTAAAATCACCAAAAAATACATCATTACAAAGAAAATGAGTAAAAGGAATAACATTTGAAAAAGTCCACTCGCAGCACTTGGAGCAGCCGCTGCTCCCGGATTGGACACTCCAGCAGATGGATCAGGTACACCTGAATAAACAAAATTTGACATAAAAACACCTCCTATATTTTAAAAATTTATTCTTTCTGCAGCTTTAACAAGATGCTCCATTAATAATACAGTTGTAATTTTTCCCACACCTCCAGGTACAGGTGTAACTTTTGCAATATCGGAAACTTCCTTAGCAACATCCCCCACAATACCATTCTCCGTAACATTTATTCCCACATCTATAACCACGGCATTTTCCTTAACCATTTCTTTGGTTATGAGTTCAGGCCTTCCCGCAGCAGCAACTACAATATCTGCCTTCTTTGTAAATTCTGAAAGATTTTTCGTTTTTGTATGACAGACAGTCACCGTAGCACTTCTATCACGCCTCAACAACATTAAAGACAGTGGTTTTCCAACCGTATTACTTCTTCCCACAATTACTACATTTTTCCCAATAATTTCCGTATAACTTTCCAAAATCTTTATCACTGCTTCGGCTGTACATGGTGCAAAAAACTCTTCTCCATATGCAAGCATCCCCAAATTATACGGATGTCTACCTTCTATATCTTTTCTCGGGTCCAAATTTTCAAAAACTTCCATTTCATCAACATCAGGCAGTGGATGCGTTACAAATATACCATCTATTTCTTCATCATCTGAAAAACTTCTTAGCAATTTAATAACGTGCTGTGGTGTTTTTCCCTCTATAATCTCATAATCCAATCCAAACCGCTTAGCAGATTTCTCTTGACTTCTCAAATAACTTATTGTAGATGAATCAGGTTTGTATGTAACTACAACAAGTTTTGGCTCTCTTCTTAACTTTTCAATCCTTTTTAAAAGCTCACTTCTAATTTGTGTATACAAAGGTTTTACGTCAATATACATCAAAATCCCCCTTTTAAAATTTTTTAATTGGCTTTACCCCCTTTGAATATAATATCCCACAAGCTTCGAACATCCCCATTTTGGTTCTCAAAAGTCTAACACCATTTAATTGAGCAACTCTTATCGTTTCGGGCATTATTTCTCTATTTCTAACTATTATAACAGCCGGAATTCCAACCACGCCGGCAGTTCTAACACATTGTGGAGTGGCAAGCCCTGTAATTAAAAGCGATCCTTCCTCACCAAAGGCTAATACATCGCTCATCAAGTCAGATGCAGCAACTTTCTCGATTTCAATTTCCAAATCACCATTTACTAGCACTTCTGCATTTAAAAGTTGAGCAATTTCTGATAATTTCACAATTCCACCCCTTTTAAAATATCTCCTCTGTAATTAAATTTCAAAAACGCCTCAAATGTCCATGGACATTTTTCCTTAAATATCTCTGCAATCTTTATTGCATATTGCTGTATTTCAAATTGCGCATGAGAATCTGCACGCAAATTTAAAAAATTCATCAAGCTCCTTGCATTAACAGTCCAATAAAATTGCGTATAAGATGACATTGGAAGAACTATCCTAGCCATTTCCCTTGCAACTCCTATTTTTAATAGCTCTTTATACGCTCTATAAGAATCTTCTATCGCTTTATTTATCAATTCAAGCGCCATATTTTTTAAATCCTCATCTTCAACCTTTACCGCTTTTTGTTTATCTTCTTTTACATTTTTTCTTATGTGATTTGGTATATAAAATTCATCTTTTAGCTCTGTATATCTTAAACTTGCTTCGTTAAAAGACCCTATTCTATGTCTAAACCACTGTCTTGCAACAAAAATAGGAGTTTTTACATGAAATGTGAAAACAATATGCTCAAAAGGAGTCTCATGTTTATGCTCCATTAGATAAAAAATCAATTTTTTATCCTTATCAGGTGTCTTAATCCCCTTACCATATGAAACACGTGCAGCCTTTACAGCAGAATAATCATCACCCAAAATATCAACTAATCTTAAAAATCCTTTATCTAGCACCTTATATTCCAAAAAGAGGCACCCCCATTTTCTTAACTATTATTCTATATCTTTCTTCATCTATAATACCACTTTTATACCATTCTTCAAGTTCATTAATCTTTATTAAATTCACAACAGGTTTAAAAGTCAACCTATGTTCTGGAGTAAGTCCATATTTTTCTATTAAATCTATGTGCAATTTTGTAGGATAACCTTTATGTCTTTCAAATAAATAATTTGAAAACCTCTTAGAATAGAAATTAAGTATTCTATCTCTAATGACCTTTGCAACAATTGAAGCGGCAGAAATTTCTTTTACAAGAAGATCACCTTTAATAATACATTTATACAGATATTTCAATTTTAAGTTTTTTCCGTCTACTAATACTAAATCGAAATCTACTTTCCTTCTTAACATATCAAGTGCCCTGTTCATTGCAAGCTCAGTTGCATGCAATATATTCAATTTATCAATCTCAGCAGGTGTTGCAATTCCGATACCAAAAAATGAATTTTTCAATATCTCAAAAAATAATTTTTCTCTACTTTTAGCGGTTAATTTCTTTGAATCGTTTATCCCTTCAACATCGTTAGTTAGAACAACGGCACCTGCAACAACAGGTCCAAATAATGGGCCTCTACCTGCTTCATCTACACCTGCAACTATCATATTATCGCTCCGTAAACTTTATCTATATAGCCTAAAAAATCTTTTACATCTTTGCCGGTGATTATAAACAGCCAATTGTCTTTCCACCAAGCAACTATATCAATCGCCTTATACCTCATTTGAAAATATCCTCGATCAAATAAACTATATGTTAAATAATTCAACTTTAAGGGGCTACCAAACTGATTTTTAAATCTTTTCCAATTTTCCTTTGCACGCAACTTATCATTATACTTAAATACATAAAATGTACCATTAAATCCATCAAATATTCCATATAATCCCCTTCCAAGTTCTACACCATAAATCTCTTCAATTTCACCAATTGAAACAAGTGGATATTCAAAACTATCTAAAAGCAAAATCGCGCTTTTTTCCGAAAAACTTCCAGGCAAAGAAGGGGTTTTAAATAAAATACCACAACTTGAAATTAAAAGCACTAATGAAATGATTAAAATCCAAAATTTTTTCATAGTTTATATACCCTCCCCTAAAAGTCCAAATAATTCCAATGCTTTCTTTATTATATCACGTCGCATTGCAAGGTCAGCGTGAGATGCCTTGAAAAATACATTTAAGTCCCCGTACGCACTTGCACTTATTGTTGGTACCATTCCATCATTCTCCAAAAAAACCGAATTTTTCGGATATATGTTATCAATAACATATTTTAGAAAATAAAGTCCGACAAAACTTGGTAAGTGTGTTTCAAGGATTTTGTCTAGATCTGTTACGGTAAAATCTAACTTTCCAACAAAATTTATTACTCTAATATTTTTAGGAATTTTTGGATAATCTCTTCCAAAAACCAAATACTTATAATTAGGTGCCACAATATATCCTTTAAATAAGTTAGCTAGAAACAGTGCATATTTTATTAATTCGAACCTTTGCCCAATATATAAATCAAAAAAAGATTGATCAAAAGTTGCAATTTGTGCAAGTGGTGAACCCAAATGTGGTGTCCCAGCAAAAATCACACATTTTATCTTTTTTGCAAAGTGTTCATCTTGCAAAGCATATTTTAATAAAATTCCACCCATACTATGTGCATAGATAAAAAAACTGTCAAAGCCATCCGTTAAGTCTACTAATTCTTTTGAAATATTCTCAAGTGGCACATCCAAACTGGGATATAAAAAAAGGTAAAGTCCAACGTTTTCCGGTACTTCTTTTTTAAAAGTACTTATCATATTTTCTTTATAATAATCAATTTTTTCATCTACTTCTCTTGGTGAAATTCCATGGATAAGAATTATTTTCTTTTTTCCATCTTTTATCTTCAACAACTCAGGTTTAAAAGGATTCCAATCTTTTTCCTCAACTTTATCGTATTCAAAAAATGGTTTTATTTTTATATCCAAACTTCTAAAAACAACTACACCTTTAAACTTATACTCATACAAAGTAGACGAAAACAAAAAACACGAAATTAAAACTAATAAAACAGATAATCTTTTCAATTTATTCCTCCTCAAAATATCTAAAAAGTATCTTTGAAAATTCATTTAAATCCATGTGATATACAAGATCAGCAAACTCATCATATGAGGTACTATCCATATTAATTATAACCAAATTCCCTTGATTTTCTTTTATCAATAAAGGAAAAGAAGCAGCAGGATATACCTGCAAAGAACTTCCCATTACAAGTAATGTATTTGCTTCTTTTAAAAGACTATACGCATAATCGAGGTTTTTTACGTTTTCTCCAAAAAATACAATATCAGGTCTTATTATTCCACCACATTTACAGTAATACTTTTCAGGAAAAGAATATTTTCTTCCACACCTTTCACAATAAAATCTGCTTGCATTTCCATGGATTTCAACTACATTTTTTGATCCTGCCTTAAAATGTAAATTATCTATATTTTGAGTAATAATACCTATTAAATATCCCAAATCTTCTAACCTTTTAAATATCCCAAATCTTCTAACCTTGCAAGTAATCTGTGTGAAATATTACACTTTGCTTTATACATTTTACTAAATTCTTTCTTTACGAAGTCATAGAACTTTTCAGGATATCTTTTAAAAAATCCATAATCAAAAATTTCATGACCGTATCTTTCGTACAATCCATTTTTTCCCCTAAAATCCGGAATACCACTATTTGTACTTATTCCAGCTCCAGTTAACGCAAGCACATTCCCCGCTTTTATAATTTCAACTAATTCTTCGAGCATATTCCCACCACACAATCAAAATAAAAACAGGTATAACCATTGATTTAAAGAAAAAAACCACTAACAAGGCTAACCCTAAAACAATAATCTTTTGTTTATCCCATTTTTGTAATCTTACTATAGAATACAAAACTCCTAAAACAAGCCCTAAAATTGAAGCATAAATCCCGTTAAAAAGGGGAGAAAGTTCATTTGAATATTTTCCTACTAACGTACCGGCTAATACTATAACCAAAACCGGTGGAATCAAAACACCAAATACTGCAAATACGATTCCCCAAATCCCAAAAACTTCTTCACCTATTAAAATTGCCATATTAATTGCTATAGGGCCTGGCATAGATTGTGCAAGAGATAAAATTTTCCCAAATTTTTCATCATCCATATAATTTGAAAATTTTCTCTTAAAAATTGGAACCATAGCATAACCTCCGCCCAATGTTAAAGCGGAAGTAACAAAAAATTTTGTAAAGATTTCCCAAAGTTTAGAATAATCCTTCTTCATTTTCATTCTCCAAACTTTCTAAAAACTCTCTATATTTTTTGTCTATCTGTTCTTTTTCATGTTTAAAATTAATAAGCTTTTTTCTAGCTATGGAAAGTAAATCAACGGCCTTACCATATAACTTTAAAGCAAGCTCTATATCAACATCATTTTGATGAAAATAATCTTTTATTCTTTCTATTTTTTCGATAAGATCATTGAATTCCAATCGTTCCATATCTTCAATTTTTAAAGAGAGTATGTCCTCCATACAATTCCTCCTTTTTATTCTTTCTCTCATTAAACACCTTTACATTGATTTTTCCATCCTTAAGATAAAGTCCCAATTTTTCACCTATCTTTATTTGCCTTATACTACTTACTTTCTTTCCGTTTTTCAAAATGACTGCTCCACCAAAAAGTAGCGGGGCAAGTTCTTCTTTTTTTAACAATTCTTGAAAAATTACATTTATGCTAGATTCTGCACGGGAAATCTTTAATTCAAAATCTTTTTCAAGTAATTTTGCATAATTGAGCATATTACTTTCTTCATTTTTAAACTTACCATTCATTTTCTCAGAAATAAAATTGAGAACATCCTCTGAAATCCTACGCTTTGAAAAATCTATTTTATACTCTAGATGATTTTCTAAATTTTCATAATAATTATCCAACAAATAATTAATGTTTTCAAATCTAACTGTAATTGTTTTATTTATGTAATCTATAAGTTGGAAGTTCAATATGTTATTAACATTTTTGAATAAACTCATTACCAACAATCTCAAATCATTCCAATTATTATCAACTTTCTTAATATTATCATCTATCTGCTTAGAAATTGCCCTTGCAACTTCTGTAGGCGTTGCAAACCTTTTCCATGCAACATAATCTGGAATAGTAAAATCCCTTTCATGTCCTATTCCAGATAACACGGGGCAATATTCATTAAACTTTGCAATCTCAACGCCTAATATTAAATCATCAAAATACATTAAGTCACTCTTTGCCCCTCCACCCCTTGCAATTACAACTACATCATAATCAATATTAGATCTTTTTATTCTATTTAAAGCTAAAATTATTCCCGTTGCTGTTCGCGCACCTTGCATTGGTGATTCATACAAATGAACGATTGGTTGATAAAGATAGCTAACTTTTAAATTTTTCAAAAAATCCTCATAGCCTGCGGCAGTACTTGAAGAAATAATTGCTATTTTCTTTATAGGCGGAAGTTCTGATAAATCGTGTTTTTCGAGCATAAGTAAATTTCTCATTTTAAGTTCTTTTAATATTTCTTTCCTTCTTTTCTCTATTTCAGATTCTCCAACAGGTGCAATAGTATCTGCAAAAAATGTAAAACTCATTCTATCTCTATAAAAAGATAATTTACCTTGAAAAATCCACTTTTTCCCCACTAGATCTTTTTCACTTTCTATCCCCAAAACTTTTAACATACGCGGATACAAAAATTTTAAAACAAAAACCGTAATCTCAATGTTTCTCGTTCCTTTTTTTCCGGGATAGGTCTGAGAAACATCAATGTACAATCCCGTGTTATGTACATTTGCCCTTACAACATCCGCATAGAACCTAAATGTTTCCTGTGTAATACCAGTAGATTCTATCTTATTTACAACGTACTCGTTTAATTCTATCAAATCTTTAAATTCTTTCACTATTCCCACTCTTTTCCTTCGTATAAGTCTACTTTTAATGGGACTTTTAACTTAACAGAATTCTCCATTTTGTCTACTATTATTTCTTTTACTATTTCCAATTCCTCCTTTGGAACTTCAAAAACTAATTCGTCGTGAACTTGCAAAATCATCTTTGTTTTTAATTTTCTCCTCAAAAGTTCATTATGTATATTAATCATTGCAATCTTTATGATATCTGCTGCTGTGCCTTGAATCGGTGTATTTATCGCTATTCTTTCACCTTCTTGGCGAACATTTTTTGACCTTAGCTGTGGAATATATCTTTTTCTTCCAAACAAAGTCTTTACAAACCCATTCTTTTTTGCAAATTCCACTGTCTGTTTAATAAAATCAAAAACACCATTGTAATATTTAAAATAACTATCTATTATCTTTTTTGTCTCATTTACATTCAATCCTATTCTCTTTGACAAACCATACGGTGAAATACCGTATATTATCGCAAAATTTACCATTTTTCCAATTCTTCTCATATCTTCTGTAACCATTAATTCAGATATATTAAAGATATTTGCAGCGGTAATGGTATGGATATCATAATTATTTTTAAATGCTTCAAGTAATTTTTCATCCCCACTCATGTGGGCTAAAATTCTCAATTCAATTTGTGAATAATCCGCTCCGACTATATACCAGTCTTCAAATTGAGGCTTAACAGCTTTCCTAATTTCTCTGCCTTCTTCAGTCCTTGTGGGTAAATTTTGAAGATTAGGCTCCGAACTGCTCAATCTACCTGTTGCAGTTCCCGTTTGATGAAAGCTACTATGTACTCTCTTTGTAATATCATTAACAGAATTTGGTATTGAATCAATATAGGTACTCTTAAGCTTTTGATATTTTCTATGTTCCAATAACAATTGCGCAATTTCATATTCCTTGGCAAGTTCTTCTAAAACCTCTGCATTTGTTGAATCTCTACCCGTTGAGGTCTTTTTAATAGATGGAAGTTTAAGTTTATTAAACAACACTTCTGCAACTTGCTTAGAAGAATTAATATTAAAACGCTCACCGGAAATCTCATAGATTTTTTCTTCTAATCTTCTCATCCTCTGTTCATATTTTTCGGATAATATTTTCAAATAATCCAAATCAAAATACACTCCATTTAATTCCATTTGAGCAAGTACATTTATAAGTGGCATTTCTATGTTGTAGAACAAATCTTTTACTTCTGATATATGTTTACTCAATATATGAAACAATCTAAATGTAATATCTGCATCTTCGCAAGAATACTCTGCAGCTTTTTCAATTGGAACAAATGAAAAATCATTCCCAAATAAGGGAACACTACCATCCACTAATTCGTCAAAGCTTATCATTTTATACCCCAAAAACTTTAAAGATAACTCTTCAAGATTGTACTTTCTTTCATCAGGATTTAAAAGATACGCAGCAACCATTGTATCAAAATATGGGGGATGGGGATCAATTCCAAAAAGTTTAAAAATCTTATAATCAAACTTTAAATTCTGACCCACTATATTAAACTCTCCACTTTCCAAAATTTCCTTTAAAAACTTTAATACATACTTTTTTTCAAAATTTTTTCCATTGACATGTGAAACGGGGATATAGTATGCTTTACCTTCCTTTGTAGCAACAGATATCCCTACAAGTTTTGCACTATATGGTTCAAGTGAAGTTGTTTCTGTATCAATGGAAAAAACTTTCATTTTCTTTATCTCATCTTGTAGTTTTTCAAGTTTTTTTAAATTATCCACTACAATATATTCCTTTTCAAATTCCTCTTGCAAATTAAGTTCTTTAATTATCGAAGAAAATTCAAAATTTTTCAAAACTTGTAAAAGTTTTTTTTGATTATACCCCTTATATATCAAATCCTCTGCTTTTAAATTCAAGGGCACGTCGTATATTAGTTCAACCAATTCTCTACTTAATGTTAAATTTTCCTTTGAGTTTTCAAGTAATTTTTGTAGCTTATTGGTAAGTAACTTTTTATTTTTTATAACATTGTCCAAAGAACCATATTTTTTCAACAAAGATGTGGCAGTCTTTTTTCCTATTCCCTTAACACCTGGAATATTATCAATTTGATCTCCAACAAGAGAAAGATAATCTGCAAATTGATACGGATAAATCCCGTACTTTTCATACACTTTGCTTTTATCGTATAAAACTAAATCTGTAATTCCCCTTTCTATCCGCCAAACAAAGATCTTATCATCAACAAGCTGCAATAAATCTTTGTCACCTGTTATTATATTTATCTGTTCAAAATCATCGTAAAATTTTTTTGCAAGTGTTGCGATAATATCATCCGCTTCGTATCCCATTAATTTTAACACTCTTAACCCAAAACTTTCCACAAATTCCTCTATATACGGAAGTTGTTCAATTATAAGCTTGGGGGTTTCAGGCCTATTTGCTTTGTATTCAATCAAAAGTTCTTTTCTTTTCTGACTTCCTCCTTTTGAATCTAAAACAAAAGCACAAGCATCTTTATTAATATTGATATGCTCTTTAAAAAACTTTATTAACATCTTTGCAATTCCGTATACTGCATTTGTATGCTTTCCTGTAGAAGTCTTTAAAGATTGATCTATTGCATAAAACGCCCTATAAACTAAACCTGTACCATCAAAGAGAAACAGATTTGCCATCTTTTTGCATCTCCCTGATCTCATGCAACGTATTTACAGCACGTCTCAAATGTGGTATAACGATTGATCCACCTACAATTAAAGCCACATCAAACACCTCAAAAAATTCCTCATCGCTCACTCCATGCTCTACACACCTAATCATATGATATGTTATACAATCATCACATCTTAACACCATAGAAGCAACTAATCCCAATAACTCCTTAGTTTTTTCATCTAACACACCTTTTTTGTAAACATTTGTATCCAGATTAAAAAACCTTTTTGTATTCAAAGTACCATTTTCAAGTATTTTCTCATTCATCTTCTCTCTGAATTTTTTAAATTCTTCAAGATTCATATTATTCCTCCTTTAATTCATAAGTGAAAATAACTTCATCTCCATTGGAAAGTGGTTCTGTAAAATAAGCGCTTTTTCCATTTTTTAACAATTTATAATTTTTTATTTTCTTTAAATCAATCTTAAACTTGCTAAATATATCGGCTAAAATTATCCCCCCGCCATCTTCAGAATAAGTTGTATATATTTTATCACCATTTTTTATCTCATATTCTTTACTTACCAAAACACCATTTACTTCATACAAAAGCGTATCCTTTTCAATTACCTCCTCTTTTCCATTCAAAACTATCTTTACACTCTTCGTTTCACTCTGGGCAACATCCTTTATCTTCAAAGGAGTTATTTCAAAAACAACTTTAAGTGTTTCCCCAGGATCTACCTGATTTTTGTCCGATAATTCCAATTCGTTTTTAAAAATCTTCACTTTACCAACTTTTTTCTCTTGATAAATATCATTATAAAAAAACTCTACTGTTGCAAGTTCCCTTTCAAGTTCAGCCCTTATATCCTTGACAAAAACTGGATTATACTCAATCTTATCTCCATCTTTTAAAATAACATTCTCCTTTATAATTTCGCCATTTAATGAAACAGATGGAAAGTATTTCCTTTTTTTATCACCAAAATCCAAAATTATAGGTAAAACTACATCATAAAGACTATAGGATTTTTCACCTGTTTGTGATGGTTTACCAATAACTATTCTATCACCATGTTTTACTTTATCTCTTAATGTAGCACGTTTCCCATTAATATAAATGGGTGCGGGTTTTGGTAATTCACCTTTTAATATTTTCATCTTTCCATTAATTTCAAGAACAATAGATTCACTTGGTTTTCCCAAAAGATCAATCATCGAATATCCACATTGTAGAAGTACTTCGCTTAACATATGCCCACCAGAAAAACCAACTAATTGTATCGGTTCATCATTTACAAATACCTGTTCAAAAATAGTACCACTCTTTGTAAGTGCAGTATACGCAATTCCTAGCGGAGTTACAAATTCACTACCAACAACAATTCCCGTATTATCTAAAATATTCAAGTTTTTTGCATCTTTTAAAGATATATTATCAATTTCTATATCCAACTTTTCTGCAAGTCTTTCCACGAATCCTGGAACTTTTGCCCCACCACCAACAACCATTACCACTTGCGGCTTGTCACCATTTAAGGTTAAAATCTCTTCAGTAATCTTTGTTGTAATATTATCAACTACCGGTCCAATTATTTCGTTAAGTTTTTCTTTTGTAATTTCTTTTTCTTTATCTAAGATATTTCTATAAACTTTTTTATTTTCTTCTGGAGTATTTAACCAACGCTTTAAATTTTCCGCTGTGGAAAAATCTACAAGTAAAGCCTTTGTTATTGATTCTGTCATTTCATCTCCAGCAAGTGGCACCATTCCATATGCTATAATGGTTCCTTCCTTGGATATGGCAATATCACTAGTACCCGCTCCAACATCAACCAAAGCTATATTTAAAATTCTTAAATCTTCCGGTACAGTTATATTTATCGCAGCAATTGGCTCCAAAGTCATGTGCGTCATTGTAAGATCTACTTTTCTTAAAACTGACACCATTGCATCCACTACTTGTATCGGCAAAAAGGCCGTTACAACTTCTACTTTTGCATTCTTGCCTTTTAACCCCTTTATTTTTTTCAACCAATTTCCGTCTAATTCATATTTTATTACGGAATAACCCACACAATACATATTTTCCGCATCAATCTTTTGCACCGCGCTATCAACCGCAGAAAGTTCTAATCGCGTTATAAGCTCATCATCTATCTCATTAACGTGTGAAATATCCTCTTCATATTCACCAATAGCCGTGGTCAAAAATCTTCCTGCAAGTGCAACAGCTACTTTATCCAAAGTCACATTGTTTCTACTTTCAAGCTCTTCCTTTACCTTCTTAACCACCCTTGCAACTTTTTCCACATCGTGAATTTGTCCATCCAACATTGCACGATGTTCGTGTTCTTTTAATACTATATCATGGACTATAACTTTCTCATCTTCCAATGAAGCTAACACACCTGCAATTTTTCTTGTGCCTACGTCCAGAGCAAAAACCAAGCCTCACACCTCCACAACGGTAACTCCAACTCCACCTTCACTTGGCCTTCCAAAACGATAACTTTTTATCCTCTTGTCTTCTCTTAAAAAATTCCATATATTCGAAGCCAAGCTTCCAGTACCTTTTCCATGCACTATATATCCAGTCGAATAATCAGAGTATATAAGATCATCAATAAACTTATCCACAAGTTCAATAGCTTCTTCCACAGTCTTTCCCCTTAAATCAATTTCATTTGAAGAAAGCACAGAAACACTTTGATATAAAACAGGTTCTTCATCTTTTTTAGGTGGCTCAACCTTTCTCAATTTTGACTTTTTTATCTCTATTTTTAATCCATTAAAATCTACAAGAATTTTCCCGTTTTGCCTTTTTTCAATTATCCTACCAACAGCCGTTCCATCTACCAATTTAACGTAATCCCCTTTGTTTATTTCCTGGGCTATATTTGGATACTTTAAACTTTCCAAAGTTTTATCCACCTGGGTAATATCCTTTTCCCTTTGTTCAAGCCTTTTTAATTTTTTCTTTATTAATTCTTCGCTATTTGTTTTGGTAGAAAACAATGCAGACTGGATCTCTCTTTTTGCCGTTCTAAATTCCCTATAAATATTCCTCAATTCTTTATCAAGTTCCTCTATTTTCTTTAACTTCAAAATACTATATTTTTTTTCATACTCCGATTTTAATCTCTCATATTCTTTTAACGTCTTTTCAAGAAGCTTCTTCTTTTCTTCTAGTTCACTCACTTTTAAATTCAAATGTTTAATTATATTTTCAATTTTTAAATGATCCTCAGATATATATCTCTTTGCTCTATCAATAATATTTTTATTCAATCCCAACCTTTCTGAAATTTCAAACGCATGTGATGCACCTGGAGTATTTAAAAGTAACCTGTAAGTCGGAGATAAAGTATTTATATCAAATTCCATTGACGCAGTCATAATATCATCACGTTCCATCGCAAATAACTTTACATTCGTAAGGTGAGTAGTAACAATAAATTTAATATTTTTTTCAAGCAAATGCTCTATAATTGCAATTGCAAGAGCACTACCTTCAAATGGATCAGTTCCCGAACCTAATTCATCTATAACCACCAAAGAATTTTCATCGGCATCTTTCAAGGCTTCTATTATTCTTACCATATGAGAAGAAAAAGTGCTGAGATTTTCCACAACATTTTGAGAATCACCTATATCTACAAACAACTTGAAATTTGGAATTCTTGTACCTACATCTGAAAGAACGGGAAAACCATGTTGGGACATGAATATAAACAGAGAAATAGTCTTCAAAGTAACAGTTTTACCACCGGTGTTTGGACCTGTAATTATCAATCCTTTTTTATCTTTAGGAATATCTATAGAAATTGGAACAACTTTATCCCTTGAAATTAATGGATGCCTTGCGTTTACTAACTTTAAATACGTACCTTCTGGCTTTACCACAATCCCATTATTTTTATACGCATACTTTGCACGAGCGAAAAGTGAATCAATATGCCCAACTATCTTTATATCGTTAATTAAATGTGCATATCTATCGTGAATTTTACTAGTTATTCCTCTCAATATTTTATTGATTTCTATCTTTTCTTCACTTCTTAATATTTCAATTTTATCATTTAAATGTATGAACTCCTGAGGTTCAAAAAACAATGAAACTCCAGTATTTGAAACTCCATGAACAATTCCTTTCAAATGTCCACGTGCTCCTGATTTAATTATAAACACATATCTTCCATTCCTAATCGTATACAACTGCTCCTGTAAATATCTACTATTTTTTGAAATAAATTTTTCAATCTTTTCTTTTATTTCTAAAGATAACCTTTTTTGCTCTTTTCTAATAACGGACAAGTTTTTAGATGCCTTATCCTTAACATTTCCATCAGGTTCAAACACAGATTCAATTTCATTAATCAATGCATCATAATTTCCTAACTTTGATATATAGAAACTAACTTTATACCTTGTACTACTTATAGCTTCTTTCAAGCTATGCACAAGTAACATAAATTCCTTTATCTTAAATATTTCATACGGCTCAAGAATGGGATAATTTTTTGTTTTTTGCAACAAAGGTCTAATATCTTCAATTTTTTGAAAAACAGGTAACCCTTGGGTTACCTGTATATCAAACACTTCTTGAAGATACTCATACTCTTCACCATTCACACATTCTTTTGAAATTTTTTCCAAGTGTTCTCTACCATACACAGAAAAAGTATATTCCAAAAACTGCTTAAAAACATCTTCCCAATCCAAAAACCGCTCCATATCAAACTCCTTTAAAATGGTATACTGAGTGCAAAGTCTAAATTCAAAGAATTTTCAGGTTCAAGCTCAATTGAAACGTCCTTCCCCGTTTCAGTTTTCGACCCTGTATAGAATTGGATACTATAATATAACCTTCCGCTTAAATATATATTCTTACTTAAAACAAAATCACATCTAATTCCAGGTTTTAAAGCAATCGAAGATATCACAATTTTATTGTAATGCTCAAAGTTCACACTTTCAAAATCACTTAAAGATGTACTACTCCCAGAAATTTTTTGGAATATCTCTTTTTGCAATAAAACTTCTCCCTGAAAACCAAGCTGTAATTTTTCCCCAACATTAAACAAAGTAACACCAAATATCTTTACATTAAAGTCAAATCCCAATCCTCTAACCAAATATTCTTTATCTGGATCAAAATTTGCAAACAGGCTAAAACCATATGCCACTGGAGAATTGTGTTGAGGATCAACATTTTTTTCATATCCAAAAAACATAACAAAATTTTGTAATAAAGAATAATTATTCATTAAATTAGTATCAGCTGGCTTTAAATATCTCAATCCTAACCAAGTCGATTGATTTAATGTAAAAGAAAAAATACTTAAAGACAATAACAATGCAAATATCATAACCACTCTTTTCATGCAACTCACCTCCAATTAATATTATATCACAAAAACTAAACTATAATAACGTACAAAAGCGCACTAACAGCTGCTGCAAATGGAACAGTAACAAACCAAGAAATTATAATATTTTTCAATATTCCAACATTAACAACTTCAATTCCTCTTGCAAATCCAACTCCTGAAACTGCACCTACCACTGTATGAGTGGTGGATATAGGCATACCAAATGTGGACGCAAGTAAAACTGTAGTAGCAGTTGCAAAATCAATGGAAAAACCACGTGTATTATTCAACTCTGTTATATCTTTACCCACTGTCTTCATAACTTTATAACCCAAAATTGCTACACCAAATGATATACCAATACCACCTAATGCGAGTATATACTTTGGAATTTCTATAACTCCAGTTGCATTTCCCGTTGTCAAAATTATATAAATCAATGCCAAAGGTCCTACAGCATTTGCAACATCATTTGCACCATGTGCAAAACTCACATAGCAAGAAGTTACAACCTGTGCTTTTTTAAAGACTTTTTCAACTAAATCATATTCTCTGCCTTCCCCACCAAATTTTCTTATATATAGAAAAGAAACAAAAAACACCAACATTCCAATAAAAATACCCACGTAATTTCCAAATATAGCATCTTTTTTCAAAGTTTTCACTACAAAAAGAAAAGCTATTGTATAAAACGCTCCACCTAAAAGTACTGGTGCAACAATTTTAGCGGCCTTTAATGGATTTTTTCTGTGTAAAATGCTCCATGATATAAATTTAAATATCACAAATGCTAAAGCACCACCAATAAGTGGTGAAATCACCCAGGTTGTTACTATTTTTAGTAAGGTAATCCAATTAACATAACCTACCCCTCCGGCAGCAAGTCCAAAACCAATCATTCCCCCAACAATTGAGTGGGTAGTTGAAACGGGCATTCCCCAGTAAGTTGCAATTAAAACCCAAATTGTAGCCGCAATAAGTGCGGAAAAAGCTCCCACTAAAATTTTATTTGGATCAGATATTATATTTAAATCAACTATACCTTTTGCAATGGTTTTAGTAACATGTGCACCAAATAAAAGCGCGCCTAAAAATTCCAAAATAGCTGCTATAAAAACTGCTTGTTTAGGAGTAATTGCACGCGCTCCAACAGCTGTTGCCATACTATTTGCAACATCATTTGCTCCAATAGAAAATGCCATTCCAAACCCAACTAAAAATGCAGCAAAAACTAACAAAACTAACACCTCCTACCTAATTATCATTCTTATTCTTTCCACAACATTTTCAGCTCTATCTGCTATTTTCATCATTAAAACCACTATACTATTTAGAAAAATCACATCTACGGGATTCATAATACTTTTTTGAGCATATAACAGTTTCCCGATTTCTATTCCTAATTTATCAGTTGAACTTTCATCTTTTTCCACATCAAATGTTAAATTATCTTCTTTTTCAACTTCGTTTGGGGAAAAATCAGATTCAACTACCGTTCTTAATTCATCAACAGTAAGTTTCATGTACTTTATCACTTCATATACGTAGTTTCCCATCTTCTCTATCTCTTCAATTATCTCATTAGGACAATTTTCCACTCTATTCATCGTCATTACTTTCACAAAATCATCTACTGCGTCAATAATTGAATCTTGATTATGCACTATTTCCAATGCATCTATTCTATCAAAATAACTCCACCTTAATTTTGTGTAAACTTCTCTCAATTTTGTCTTAATTTCATCAGCTTTTGATTCATATTCATCAATTTTTTTTGAATATTCCAAAATTTCTTTTGCATTAAAATAATCTTTTAATATTTTAGGAACTAATTCTCCTGCATTTAGACAATATTGCGCATGTTCACTCAAAAGTTTAGTTGGGGAAATTTCAGGAAAAAGTCTATCAATAAATCTTTTCATGTTAACCCTCCTCTTTATTTTGATAATTAAACCCAAACTTTGGAAATAACAAAGTTCCCAATATCAACGGAAAATAAAAAGTTATAATTCTATATATAGTTATTAACTCAATAGCTTTATTTCCACCAAATATTTGTGAAAACACTAATTGGTATGTTCCTTCAATACCACCACTTGATCCAGGGGTAGGTATATAATATGCCACCGAATTTAACAAAGCCAATACCCCAATTATGTACCAAAAATTTATATTAACAACAAACATATAAAGTATAAACCCATACATACATATAGTTAAAAAATAAAGAATTATATCAAAAAATAACATCCACGGGTTTTTCACCCAAAGTATATTTATACTTTCATGCAACGAATCTATCCACTTTAAAATCTTATCCTTTTCCATCCTTTTCTTAAATATTCTTCCAAAAAACAACAATATCTTTTCCAAAAATTTCCTGTTGACAAATCCTAAAAATATAAGTATAGAAACCCCCAAACTTACCAAAAATCCCACAACTATTAATGTAAACCCAATACTTTTTGGATATGCATTTAATATTGGTTTTACAAAAATTAAATCAAGTGCAAGAATTACTATTGAAATTTCTAAAGTTCTAGAAATTATTATATTTGTTGCATCTTCTGTTTTCACCCCAATTTTTGAAAGATGATAAATTTGATACGGTTGACCACCTATGGACATAGGTGTAATAAACGAAAAAAATTTACCGAAAAATACGTTCCTTACTGTTTCAAAAAATGGTATTTTATAACCAAAAAAGCATAATAATAGCTTTAATCTCAAAGAATCAATCAAATATATCAATATTAGAATAAAAATTCCCAATATGAATTTCTTTGATAAAAATACATCTATCCCAACACTAAATGAATAAAAAAATTGAAAGAGGATAATAACCGAAAAACTAATAGCTATCGATATAAATACCTTTTTATATATCCCATTCAAAGTTCTCAACCCCTGCCAAAAACAAATCTTCTTTGGTAGTTATCTTTATATTTGATTTTTCACCCATAACAACATATACATCAAAACCTGCTTTTAAAACTACAGACGAATCATCTGTGTAATTTTCTAAATCTTTTACTTTCTCGAATGCTTCTAAAAGGACAGAAAATTTAAAAGTTTGTGGGGTTTGAATGGAAAATAATTTCTTTCTAGGTGGGACGGTCTTCACTCTATCATTTTCAACAAAAGCAATGGTATTTTCAACAGGTAAAGCTGTTACTACTGCACCATAATTATCAACAAATTCAATATTTTTCAACAAAATTTCTTTATTTACAAATGGTCTTGCACCATCGTGTATAATAACATTATCTTCTTTTGAAATTTTATCTTTTAAATAATTTATAGCACTTAACGTAGAATACTCCCTCGCAAAACCTCCTGTTATTATTTTTACTTTTTGACCGTATTTTTTCAAAATTTTCCTTGATTTCTCTAAGTAATCCTTATTTACAACTACAACAATTAAATGTATAAAATCTTCAAAAAATTTTTCCAGAGTATGCTCCATTAAAGTCTTACCGTTAAATTTTAAAAATTGCTTTGGAATTTCTTGTGAAAACCTTTTTCCACTACCTCCAAAGAGTATTACTCCAACATTCATAAAAATCACCTATTCTTATCCAACTTATATATTTTAATCTTATAAGAAAGTGTTTTATAATTAATATTCAACATTTTTGCAGCTTTCATCCTATTCCCTGATTTCTTTAATGCAAGTGAAATATATCTTTTCTCCACATGTTTCACCAATTTACTCGTAAAATTAATTAAATCAATACCGGAAAATGTAGACTTTTTAAATTTTGGTATATTTAACATACCATTTGTCGCATATTCACTTGCAACTTTCACAAGTTCTTTTGTATTTCCAGGCCAATTATAAAGTTTTAATAATTCATATTCTTCATCATCCGGTATTCTCTTTTCGATATTATTGTATTTAAAATAGATAGAAGATAAAACTTTATCAAACATAAAAACAATGTCTTCCTTTCTATCCCGAAGTGGTGGTATCTTTTCCCCCTTTGTTTTTGAAAAAGTAACCTTTACTCCTGGGAGTTTTAAGCGAATATATGATACATATTCATTTAAATACATGCCATCTTCGTATTTTAAAGTCGCTTTTTCTTTATCCTTATACATTGATATTAATTTGTTTAAAAACTCATGTATTACAGGACCTTGGAGTTCTGGAAAAGAATACAACATATCAAATTCTCTTTTCAAATCATCATATCTCTGTCTTTCTTCAAGATACAAAACTGCAAGCTCCAATTCCCTTATGGAATACACCACAAACTTACCCGGAACATTCTTTTTTTCAGTTAAATATACAACATCCCAATAATTTTCTTTTAATTTTTCTTCTAAGTTTAAATCATAAATATCAAAAACAACATTCTGATGGTTATATAAAAATCCCCTCAGGTCCTCCACGAGAGCCTGAGGGATAAGAATTCTAATCAACATTTCACCCCTTAATAATTCGTGTTCCAGTTTCACCCCTCAAGGCTTTATCCAATACACTCATATCTGTTATCAAACATTCTTTACCAGTCGCTTCAACAAAATCTATTGCAGCTTCTATTTTAGGTCCCATACTTCCTTTTGGAAAATGACCTTCTTTTAGGTATTTTTTTGCATCAGAAACAGTTAATCTATCCAACGCTTTTTGATCTTCTTTTCCATAATTTAAGTAAACTTTCTCAACACCTGTTAAAATAATTAAAACATCCGCACCAATTTCCTTGGCAAGTAACGCACTTGCCCTATCTTTATCAATTACGGCTTCCACGCCCTTTAATCTTCCATCTTCAAGGACTACAGGAATTCCCCCACCACCTGCTGCTATAACAATCACATCATTTTTCATAAGCAATTTTATCACATCTTTTTCAATAATGTCCAGAGGTTTTGGAGATGGAACAACTCTCCTCCAACCTCTACCCGCATCTTCAACTATTTTCCAACCTTTTTCACGTTCCAATTCTTCTGCCTCTTCTTTTGTATAAAAAGGTCCGACAGGTTTAGTTGGGTTTTCAAAAGCGGGATCATTTTTATCCACTATTATTTGTGTAATCAAAGCGGAAATTTCCCTCTTCCTTCCTTTCTCTTTCAAACAATTATTCAAGGTTTGAGCAATCATATATCCTAAACTACCTTGAGTTTGTGCATCATTAACATCAATAGGAAAAGGTGGAACTTTATTTTTTGCAATTTCCTGTTGGATTAGCAAATTTCCAACTTGTGGTCCATTTCCGTGAGTAATCGCAATATCATACTCATCAAGCATATTAACTATATAACTTGCAGTTTCAGAAAGATTTTTTATCATATTTTGTGCAGTGGGTTTTTCTCCTGGCCTATTAACTGCATTCCCACCAATTGCAACAACAGCTAATTTTTTCATTATTTTCCCTCCTTTTGTACACTAATAGCCGCTGCAATAGCAAGTGAATTTTTCTTTGATTCACTTGTATCAGCACGTGAAACTATAACAATAGGTGCCTTTGCCCCCATCACTATACCGGCAATCTTACCATTGGCAAGATAAATTGCAGATTTTCCTAAAAAATTTCCGCTATGTATATCTGGCACAACCAATATATCTGCCTTTCCCGCTACATCACCTGAAACTTTTTTTATTTTAGCCGCAAATTCACTTAAAGCATTATCCAATCCCAACGGTCCATCTACTACACAACCTTTTATTTGACCTCTCTGCGCCATCTTTGCAATAATTGCCGCTTCCATAGTTTCAGGCATATCTGGATTTACAACCTCAACTGCTGCAATAAGGCCTACCTTCGGTTCTTTATATCCCAATTTATGTGCAAGTTCAACGGCATTTTTAATAATTTGAACCTTTTGTTCCAATGTTGGCTTTATTACCATTCCGCCATCTGTAACAAACACAATCCTATCCATGCCCGGTGTCTCTAATAATGCAACGTGAGATAACAAACCATTTCCTCTCAATCCCCATTCTTTGTTTAAAACTGCTTTTAATAAAGTGGAAGTTTTAATAAGGCCTTTCATTAGAATATTGGCATCACCAGATGAAACTAATTTCACTGCTTTTTCCGCTATCTCATTTTCAGATTTTGCATCAACAACTGGCAAATCCATGCCTAATTCATTTAAATTTCTTCTCACAATTTCCTCATTTCCAACCAAAATAGCTTTTATTCCATAATCTTTGACATCTTTTATAGCTTTTAAAGCCTCTATATCCTCTGCACCGGCTAATGAAACAACCGCATCTTTGGTCTTTGCAATATCTACAATTTCTTCAAAACTCTTTAGCATTCCTTCACCTCCCAAGATATTTGACAATTGATGCCATAAATGTCATACTGAGTATTGTATCAAAAACCACCCTATAGTCATCATGCACTAATTTAACTTTCCTTCCATCAATTCTTTTAACAAGTGGCAACATTTCCACCAAATCAGCACGAGCTGTATCTGAAAGTTCAACGACTAATTCTATAGGTTTCTCAAATTTTACAATTTCAAATTCCTCTCTTGGTACCTCTATCATTTGCTTTGTCTTATTCTCAATATCCAAAAGAACTTTTTTCATAGATTTGTGCTTTGCAGAAAATCTTCCCAAAGAAGTTTTTGTCTCCACATAAAACAAATTTTTAAAATTAACCTGTGTTTTTAGTTTATCATCCCCTATAATCATTGCAACAGGTACATTGTAAAGTCCCGCATAAGCAGCGTTAATGATTGCTTCATTCATTATCTTTCCATTTATCCAAATATTATGTATAGAAGATGAAGAATATGTATGATCCATTACTGCATATCTTGTGCCAATTCCAGCATGATAACCAAAAAACACAACTCTATCAAAAGTTTCATCAAGACCTGTCATCATGTAATCCTTTCTCAACCCACCGGATATTATTTCCACATTATCAAATTTCTTTGTAATTTCCCACAACACGTTATCTCCCATGGCGTGAGAATCGGAAATTAACACATAATTATTTCCAACAGCTTCCAAAAATTTTTCTAGTTGTTCCATAAGCAGATGTTGTTTGAATTTAATACCATATTCCACATCAGACCACTGCGTTATCCCACCTAATCCTTCAAAATCTAATGAGACATAAATTTTCATATTTTTCACCTCCATGTTACAAATTTATTTTATCTTAAATCCCCAAAAAATCTAAGCTTCGCATACTTGTGTAAAAATTAGAAAATCAAAAATTCTCATCAATACTTAATTTTCTTTGTTCTTAAAAAAGAAATTTAATAACCCTGCCACATTGTTTCACATTATTGGGAATTTATTCAGAACATTGACACATTTTTCCCTTGAATTTTTACATTGAGGTATGAGATAATAGATTCTGCCCCACCAAAAAATATTCAAAAATAATCCTTGAGGTGTTTCCTATGAAAAAAGAGATAATAGTTGCACTAAAAGAAAAAATTAGCCGCCAAAATTGGGAAAGTTGGTTCTTGGATTTTGATATTAGGGAAATTAAAGATAAACATGTCATTTTCGAAGTTGGAAATATTTTTATAAAAGATAGGCTAGAAAAAAAGTTTAATAAAATTATTTCAAAAGTAGTCAAAGATATTTTGGGAAAAGATAGTACATTTGAAATCACATACAAAGAGGTCAAAAACGTTAAAAGCGAAGCTGGTCCATTAATCAAAAAAAGACCTCTTTTAATCACACCACTTAACCCAAAATATACTTTCGAAAATTTAGTTGTAGGTGAATTTAATAAGTTTGCATACAACGTATTTATTGAAGCAAGCAAAAAACCAGGCTTTTACAACCCAATATTTCTATACAGTGGTGTTGGGCTTGGTAAAACACACCTTGCTCAAGCACTTGGAAATTATCTACTTGAAAGTAACCCAGATATGAAAGTTGCTTATCTTACAAGCGAAGAATTTATGAACGAAATGTTTTCGGCCATAAAAAACGGAAATATTGAAGATTTTAGGGAAAAATACAGAAAAAAAGCGGATATCCTAATAATAGACGATATCCAATTTTTAATAGGAATAAAATCGGCTCAAACAGAACTCTTTCATACATTCAATACTATACACGAAGCTGGAAAACAAATTATAATCTGTTCAGATAGAACCCCTCAAGAATTAAAAGATTTTCATTCAAGAATGATTTCTAGATTTCAAATGGGGTTGCTAGTAAAGATCGAAAAACCAAACAAAGAGGATTTATTTAAAATCGGCAAAAAAATCTGTCAAATGAAACACATAGAAATTGAAGACAAAATTATTGATTATATCAGTAATGTATACGATAATCCCAGACTCATACACGGGGCAATTCTAAAATTAATCGCATATAAAAATCTATACGGAAAACTAAACCTTTCTATTGCCGAAAGTATACTAACAAATGTCTCCAAACCTCCAAAATCATTTGAACAAAGACTCCTTGAAATCTTAGCAGATATTTTTGATTGTTCACCAGAGGATATAATATCATCTAAAAGGACAAAAAATATTTCATACGCAAGAAAAGTAGGAATGTACTACGCCGTCAAAAAATTAAATCTTTCAACTAGAGATGTTGGAACTATCTTTAAAAAGTCACATTCATCTGTAGTACAAAACGTAAAACAAGTGGAAAAATTGATAAATGATGGAAATATTATAGTAAAAAATTACTTAAAACAAATAGATAAAACATCAAAAACCTTTGCACATGGTGAAAGCATGTGATATAATCTTAATAGTAACTTTAATATCAGGAGGTGTCTAGGATGAAAGTTAGAGTAGACGAAGCAACATGTATCGGTTGTGGTGTATGTGAAAATCTTTGTCCAGATGTTTTCAAAATAGGCGACGATATGAAAGCAAAAGTTCTTCAACCAGAAACAGATCTCGAATGCGCAAAAGATGCAGCAGATAGCTGTCCAACATCTGCAATTACAGTTGAAGAGTAATTAGAAAAACAAAGAAAAAACACCCTCAACTTGGACTTACCCCCGAAAGTGGGACAAATAAAAAAATCA
>NZ_LBFC01000004.1 GCF_001990485.1 Thermosipho affectus
TTAGGCTTCCCCCGATATCCTTCCCAATATTTCTTTACTGTCCTTCTGTCTATCCCGTATATCCTGGCTAATTCAGAAAAATTCGGTCTCAAATCCATCCCCCTTAACATTTCCAAATGTTGTTTGACTTTTTCCATTTTTGGTATCCCTCCTTCCATTGGAAGGATACCATTTATGTACAATTTTGTTCATTTTTATTTTCCTCTTTTTGGCCATTTGTATTTTACCATTTACACATTAAGAGCTTCAAATATGCATTCTCAGCTCTTAACCTTTCCATTTCTTCTTCTAATGTTTCTTTCTTTGGCCTACCCCTTTTTAGTTCAACTGTCCCATGTGTAAGATAGTTGTTAATCCA
>NZ_LBFC01000005.1 GCF_001990485.1 Thermosipho affectus
GGTGCTTTTTTTATTGTTTCATTTTTGGGGTTCAGTGCACTATGAGGGTGTTTTTTTATACTGCTATTTTCCTTCAAATTTAATATAATCGAATTTATTAAAAAAAACTTAAATAAAAGTGAAAAAATTAATTTTATTGTAATTTTTTACAGAATTTATGCTATAATTCTTTGTAGATAAACTTTTAAATTCATGATAGAATTAGAATCCAAAAAACAACAAAGTGGAGGTGCTAATTTGATGAAACGGGCTTTATTTTTTTCTTTTTTAATAATCTTCTCAATAATGGTATTTACGATTAATCTGGAAAAATCAAAGGAGCTGTTCTTGTATTATATCCAAAATTTTGATAATCCCAGCGATGAATTTCTTTTGACTGTCAAAAAATCTATTGACAAAGATTTACTTTTATATAGATTTTACAAAATAGCACTAGTAGGTAGTGTTGAAAAGACAGATGTAACGAAAAAGGTTGGGGATTATCTTAATGTTATATACAAGCAAACAATATCTAAAGATTACAATGAACAGCTTGCACGTGCAATGTTTTTTTCGTACCTTGAATCCTCCCTTGAAAGAAAAAAGTTTGAACCCAGCTTTATTAAATCTTCCCCAAATTTCAATCAATTTTTTAACAAATACCAGTCAAAAGTAATTTTTGCTTCCAGAAACTTCATTTCAGATCTCTTTGCAAAACATTTAGGTGCAAAAATAGATCTCCCTCATGACATCGCCGCACCATATTATACATATGAATTTAAATATACACCAAAATTCAACCAACCTGAGTTTTTAGATGAAATAAAAATTTTGCTTAATAATGAAGAAATAAAGAGTAAATTTAATGAATACCTTGGAGAAATAAAAAAACACCCAGATAGATTATCCTATTACATAAATAGGTACACCAGCCTTATGCAAAGAAACATTATAAAAGATATTTCCAATTTAAAAAATCATTTCTCTGAGTATTTCGCAAAGCTTCCTCCCAAAAAAACAAATTTTTGGTGGATAAGGTGGATCATATATGTTTTAATCATACTAATTTTCTTTAAATCAAGAAAATGGAATTATGTTATTTTAACAATTTCTATTGTTGAAATACTATATTTGTTCTTAGCATTTGATGTACTTTCAAACACAGACGCAACTATATATGGGTTAATAGCCTTCTTTGCACTGATTGCTTCCATATTTATAACACTAAAAAACAAAAAAATATTTGATATTATCATTGTTTCATTATTAGTTCTTTCATTTTTCATTCCAGCGTTTTCTACAAAAGATCTACTCATGAAAAATCAAAAAGAATTTCAGAATTCCATATATTTTGATGAACTTACAAGCGACGTCTTAAAGGATAAATATTCTAGATTTTCAAATATTATTACCAATTTGTTGACAATTGTTAATTCAAGTATTAATAATACAGAAAGTATAGTAAATAGAATAAAAATTAACCTAAACGAAATTGATAAAAACGTAAAAACAGCTGAATACAAAAGCATTGAAAACTTTGATAATAGAATTAAAGATTTTAAAAGCCTAAAAGATGAACTATCAAACTATGTAATTGAAGAAGATATAAACAAAAGCCAATTTAAAAGAGCGGAAAAAGACCTAGAAAAGTTTTCAAACAAAATAGCAAAACTCTCTTCCGAAAAATTTGAAAAATTATTTGTATCAGAACTTAAAAGAAGACTAAATTTAGAAGAAATCGCTCCATCTGTTCGTAAATTGGAAAAAATTATATCAAATACAAAAGACAAAAATAGCTTAAAAATATACTTCTATAAAACAAAATTCGGCATAATAACTTTTGTTCTTATAACAATTGGTCTATTTTTATACACTTTAAAAAACAAAAATTATTTTATTTGGATAATAGCATCGATATTGTCATCAATATTAATGCTTATAACCCCCATTAATTACATTGTCCAATTCGGTGTACCAATGTTGAAACTAAATTATACATTTACTATTCCAACATTATTTATAATTTCCATTTTAATCTTATTTAACTCATTAAAATCTTTACCCAAAAAGGGTTAAACTCTTAAAAGGAGGGATATTTCATGAAGAAATTACTTGTTTTCATTTTAGCAATGTTTTTTGTGGTAAGTGCCTTTTCGTTTAAAGCAATTATGGTAACAGACACTGGAGGTCTTGGCGATAAGTCATTTAACGATGGAACTTGGGCAGGTATTCAAAGAGCCGGTGAAGATTTAGGAATAGAAACACAAGTTATTCAATCGTACGAACAAGCAGATTATATCTCAAACCTTACAAAAGCCGCTCAAGAAATACAAAAGGAACCAGATGGTGGTATCGTATATGCTGTAGGATTTATGATGACTGATGCTCTTTTCCAAGTTGCTCAACAATTTCCAGATGTATACTTTGCAGGAATAGACATTGCACCTCCAACAGAAGATGTTCCACCAAATGTAATATGTTTCTTATTCAAAGAACAAGAATCTGCGTTCTTGGTTGGATATATCGCAGCCGCAACTACAAGAACGGGAAAAGTTGGATTTATAGGTGGAATTCCTATTCCTCCTGTTGAAAGATTCAGATACGGTTTTGAAATTGGTGTGAAGGTATACAACGATTTACACGGAAGAAATGTAGAAATTTTAAAGGGTTATACAAATGCATTTAGTGATCCAAAAAAAGGTAAAGACCTTGCACTTTCACAATTTGCAGGAGGCGTAGATATTATATTCCACGCAAGTGGTGCTTGTGGTAATGGTATTATTGAAGCTGCAAAAGAAAAAATGGTATCACTCGTTGGAAAAGAAGATCTCGCAACAATTTTGGATTACGCATACTCAAACGGCGGATATTTTGCAATTGGTGTAGACGTTGATCAAGACTATATGGCACCTGGTATAGTACTTGCAAGTGCGATGAAAGGTGTTGATACAGCATCATATCTCGGTGTAAAATGGGCATACGAAGGAAATTGGATGCCAGGTATACACAAACTTGGTCTTAAAGAAAACGGTGTAAGAATGAGTCCAATGAAATACACAAAAGGGTTAGTTACTAATGATACACTTGCAGAACTTGCATACCTTGTTACACTCATTAAAAATGGCATACTTGTAATCCCAGAAACAGAAGAATCACTTAAATCCTTTAAGACCCCAAAAATAGCATTCCCATTCTAAAAGCTAAGGGGGACTCTCCCCCTGGCTTTGTTATTTTACCAAGGTAATAAAACTTTGGTAAAGTAACAAAGCAGAAAGGAGGATTACATTGTGTATGCAGTAGAAATGGTAAACATTGTAAAAAGGTTCCCCGGAGTTTTGGCAAATGATCACGTCACCATTAGAATAAAAAAAGGCGAAATACACGCCATTGTCGGTGAAAATGGTGCTGGAAAGTCTACGCTAATGAATCAACTTTACGGATTATATCATCCAGATGAAGGTGATATCTTTATCAACGGACAAAAAGCACAAATCAAAGGACCAAAAGATGCTATTAAAAACGGGATCGGTATGGTCCACCAGCATTTTATGCTTGTTGATACATTAACCGTTGCAGAAAATATAGTTTTAGGTAGTGAACCTACTAAAGGCATGAACTTTGATTTAACAAAAGCAAAAAAAGATGTAAAAGAACTATCTGAAAAGTATGGATTGCTAGTTGATGTAGACGCAAAAATAGAAGATATTTCCGTAGGAATGCAACAAAGAGTGGAAATTTTAAAAACATTGTACAGAGGAGCAAACATAATAATACTTGATGAACCTACAGCAGTATTAACACCTCAAGAAGTAGAAGAACTATTTGAAATAATGAGAAAGTTAAAAAAAGATGGAAAAACTATTTTGTTTATCTCGCACAAACTTCATGAAGTTATGGAAATAAGTGAAAGAATAACGGTTATGAGACTTGGAAAAGTAACTGGTGAACTTGAAACTTCAAAAACAAATCCACGAGAAATTGCAAGGCATATGGTGGGAAGGGATGTTGTATTAAGAGTTGAAAAAAAACCTCATGAACCAAAAGATGTAGTATTTGAAATAAAAAACCTTGTTGTAAATGACAATAGAGGGTTAACAGCGGTAAATAACGTCTCTTTTTCAATAAGGAAAGGTGAAATTGTAGGAATCGCAGGTGTTGCAGGAAATGGTCAAACCGAACTTGTTGAGGCTATAACAGGTTTAAGAAAAATTAAAAGTGGTCAAATATTGTTTGAAGGTAAAGATGTTACAGGTGCAACTCCAAAGCAACTTAGGGGATTGGGACTTTCGCATATCCCTGAAGATAGATTAAAACATGGAATCATTGAAGAATTTGAAGCATATTACAATGTTATTTTAGGTCAACACTATAAATCCCCATTTTCAAATGGGACATTTTTAAATCACAAAAACATATTTGAATATACAAAAAATCTTATGGAAGAATTCGATGTTCGTCCAAGGAGAATAGAACATTTAGGTGGGAATTTTTCAGGTGGTAACCAACAAAAATTAGTTGTGGGACGTGAAATTAGAATGGATCCAAAGTTTCTTGTAGTTGCACAACCCACCCGTGGTCTTGATGTAGGTGCTATTGAATTCATTCACAATCAAATATTGAATATGAGAGAAAAAGATGTTGGAATTTTGCTAATTTCAATGGAACTTGAGGAAATATTCTCGTTAAGTGATCGCATTTTGGTAATGTATGAGGGAGAAATAATGGGTGAAGTAAAGCCAAAGGAGACTACTGTTGAAGAAGTAGGTTTAATGATGATAGGCCAAAGATTAGAAGAGGTACGGAGGGGATAAGATGAATAAAAAAGTATCAGCAATACTCATTCCAATAATTTCTGTTTTAATTGCATTGTTAATTTCAACGATAATAATACTTCTTATTGGAAAAAATCCTTTAGTTGCATACTCTGCTTTAATTAGAGGATCATTTGGTTCAAAACAAGCAATTGCAGATACAATAATTAAAACCACTCCTCTAATATTAACGGGTCTTGCGGTTGGTTTTGGTTTTAGAGCTGGTGTATTTAACATTGGTGCTGAAGGTCAAATGGTTATGGGAGCGTTAATTGCTGCAACTTTTGCAGGAAATTTTGGGTTACTTCCCCCGATAATCTCCATTCCATTAACAATATTAATTGCGATGTTAGTAGGTGCAGGTTATGCTGCAATAGCTGGTTTTCTTAAGGCAAAAACTGGGGCACACGAGGTAGTTACAACAATAATGTTAAACTGGATAGCCACATACTTTGCCTCTTATATGGTTACAGGTCCTTTGAAAGTTGGATCTGGTACACCTAAAAGTCCGGAAATTGCAGATTCCGCTCAACTTCCTATCTTAATGAAAGTTGGTGCTATTGAACTGAGCGCTGGAATAATCATCGCAGTTGTCGCTGCAATATTTATGTATATTCTTCTAAACAAATCAACAACCGGTTATGAAATAAAAGCTGTAGGTTTTAATCCATATGCAGCAGAATACGGGGGAATCTCCGTTGCAAAGAATATCGTACTTGCAATGGCAATAAGTGGCGCACTTGCAGGTCTTGCAGGCGCAACTGAATTAATGGGAGTACACCATAGATTTCTCGGTGAACTTTCCGGTGGTAAGGGATTTGACGGTATCAGTATCGCATTAATTGGTCAAAATAATCCGATAGGAATAATCTTTGCAGCACTTTTAATAGGTGCATTAAGAACGGGAAGTAATGAAATGCAATTTGTCGGGGTTCCAAAACATATGGTTATGATAATACAAGGTATAGTTATCTTTCTTGTAGCTGCCGATAGAATAGTACGCACTATTATGATCAGAAAGAAGGTGGAAAAATGAGAATATTAGAGGCAATATTTCTAGTATTTGCAAACCCTCTTTTTTATAAAATTACATTAACAGCTTCAACTCCTTTAATATTTGCTTCACTTGGTGGTGTTTACAGTGAAATTACCGGCGTTGTCAACATTGCATTAGAAGGTATTATGCTCCTTGGAGCGTTTACATCTGTAGTATTTACATATTTTACTGGTAGTGTGTGGATTGGAATATTAATGGCAGTAGTCTCTGGTGTTGCCTTTGCATGGTTGCATGCTTGGGGAAGTATTAAATGGGCTGGAAACCAGGTAGTTTTGGGAACTGCATTAATACTAATTGCACAAGGTGTAACCGGATTTTTAATGGTACCAATTTTTGGAAAACCAGGACAAACTGATTTTGTTGGAAAAGTTAAAGAAATAAAGATTCCAGGTCTTTCAGATATACCTTTTATTGGAAAGATATTTGGAGAGTTAAGTCCATTTATATACATAGCGTTCATATCAGTTGCATTTTCATGGTGGCTTATATACAAAACCAAATTGGGACTTAGAATGAGAGCTGTAGGTGAAAACCCAGAAGCTGCAGATACTCTAGGTGTTAATGTCTACGGTATAAGATACTTTGGAGTTTTAATGAGTGGTGTTTGGGCAAGTCTTGCAGGTGCGTATCTTAGTATCGGTGAAGTAGGACATTTTAGAGAATTAATGTCAGGTGGAAGAGGTTTTATTGCACTTGCAGCTATGATTTTGGGAAAATATAATCCAGTTGGTGCAATGCTTGCAAGTTTGTTATTTGGTGCATCAAGTGCTTTTGCTAATCAAATGCAAAGTAGTTCTCTAATCCATGTTTCAGCTACAGTTAAACCATTATTTGATATGATACCATTTGTCCTTACAATAATCGTTGTTGCAGGATTCGTTGGAAAATCACGTCCACCAAAAGCTGATGGAGTACCATATGAAAAAGTATCATAATGAAAAAGTATCAAAAAAAGGCTTCGGATTATCCGAAGCCTTTGATCTATTTATATACAAAATAAAAAAGACGAAGCTTGGACTTCGTCTTTTTAATTGGCGGGGACGACGGGATTTGAACCCGCGGCCACCGGTGTGACAGACCGGCGTGATAACCAGGCTTCACCACGTCCCCAACTCTGGTAAGGAAATTTTATCACGATATTCTAAACTTGTCAATTATCCTCTATCAAAGGCAAAGCCCAATGCTTTGCCTTATCTGGCGGGGACGACGGGATTTGAACCCGCGGCCACCGGTGTGACAGACCGGCGTGATAACCAGGCTTCACCACGTCCCCAACTCATCTTTTTTACAAAGACCATTATTTATTTTGCCATATACTCTTTGTTTTGTCAACATATCTTTTAGTAAAATTTTAGTTAATTTATCCTTCGTTTTTTACTAATTCATTAATCTTTCCTTTATCAAATAAAAACTTTGCTATATATAGAAAAGGAGTGTCAGCAGCTGCTACTATCCATTTGAAAAAATATGTTGTCCACAAAATACTCCAAAACACATTTAACTCATAAACACCCCAAAACGCTATAAAACAAAACACAAAACTATCAATAAGCTGTGAAATCATTGTTGATAAATTATTTCTTATCCATAGATATTTTGTTTGAGGAAATTTCTTTTTCCATATATGAAAGGCCCAGATATCGTGCATTTGCGAAAGCCAATATGCAGAAAGTGATGCAATAACTATTCTTGGCATAAAAGAAAAAATGGTAACCAACGCTTCCTGTGAAAAATCAGATGCATCTGGTTTAAACAACAATGCAATTTGCATCATTATTGTCATGGTAATTAAACTCAAAAAACCAACCAAAACTGCCTTTCTTGCTTCCTTTTTCCCATAATTTTCGGAAAGGATATCAGTAACCAAAAATGTAGTTCCGTAAACTATATTCCCCAATGTTGCAACAAATCCAAATAACTCTACCGTCTTAATAACTTGGATATTTGCAATAATAGTTGCCAAAGTAGTCCAAATAAACAATCCAGTCTTACCAAAATACTTGTAAAAAATTAATATACCGGAAAAGTTAGCAACCATCAATACTATCCAAAGGATTTCGTTACTCACCAAAATACCTCCTTATTCTAATATTTCTATCCCAAAACCAGCCATTCCAATTCCCACATGTGTCGAAATTACCTTTCCAGTACTCGACTTATCAAAATAAACTACTTGGTATCTTTCTTTTATTAATTTGTACATTTCATCAACATGTTCTCCTCCATTGCAATGTATACCCGTTAAACCAATCTTTTTTCCTATTTTTACTCCTTCTTCCTCCATCTTAGTCAAAATCATATTATAAGCCTTTTTATACCCTCTAACCTTATCAAAAGGTATTAATTCACCCTCATCATTAATATAAATACCAACTTTTATCTTCAGTAAATTCCCGACAAATCCAGAAAATCTACTAACTCTTCCACCTTTAACCAATGAATTAAAATCAGATACAAAAAAGATCGCATGAAACTTCTTATTTTTTCTTGCATCAATAATTTTCTTTTCAACTTCTTCTAAATCCAGACCAGCATCTAGCAACTCCCTTGCATATCTTGCCATGTTGGAAATAATTGAAGATGCCATTCTTGTATCTATAACCTTTATTGGTATATCAAATTCTTGAGATGCAAGTAATGCTGAATTGTATGTACCTGATATTTTTGTAGATATTGTTAAAACCAAAATCCCTTCATATCCTTCTTCTATAGCTCTCATATATGCATTTTGAAACTGCACAATTGATGGCTGAGATGTTTTTGGCAATTCTTGTGCGCTTAAAAGTTTCTCGTAAAATTTTTTCAATTCTTTTTCATTTCTTGTATCATCTGGTTCGCTTTCACCACTTATCCAATTAATATGTAGCGGTACAATTTCAATATCATACTTTTCAAGCCAACTTTCCGGAATATCAGATGTACTATCTAAGATAATCTTTGTCTTCATATTTACCCCTCCTCTAAAATCTTTCTATGCAATTCTTTAATATTTCTAACCTTTAATATTTTATCACCTTTAATATTTTCATCATAAGGAATTATAAATCTTTCAAATCCAGCTTTTTTCGCATTTTCAATTCTTTTTGCCAAATCCCGTACTTTTCTAACACTACCATCCAAACCTACCTCTCCAATAACCACCATTTTACCCAAATACTTATTAAATAACGAAGATAGTATAGAAGCAGCAATTGCAAGATCACTTGCCGGATCTGTAATTTTAATACCACCTGATACATTTAAATAAATATCATGTGCATCTATTGGCAAATTTAAATGTTTTGAAATTACTGCACTTAATATTATCAACTTTCTTACATCAACTCCATGTGAAATCCTTCTTGAAGTAGCTATTTTATCTCTTGATACAAGACTTTGAATCTGAACCAAAATAGGTTTTGTTCCCTCATACAAACAAGAAATAATATTTCCCGGCATTTCACTCTCTTCGATAAAAACCTTATTTTTCAATTCTTCAAGACCCGTACTCTTCATTTGAAAAACGGCTATTTCCCCACTAGGTCCAAATCTATTTTTTAAAACTCTTAATATACGAAAATCCGTTGTTTTTTCCCCCTCAAAATAAATAACGGTATCCACTATATGCTCAACTAATTTAGGACCAGCTATATTACCTTCTTTGTTTACATGCGCAATCAATAAAACGGAAATTTTTCTTTCCTTTGAGTACTTTCTGATTTTCTCTACAACGGTCCTTAACTGCAAAATTCCACCTGGAACACCTTCAACTTTATTTGAAAAAATAGTTTGTATAGAATCAAACACGATAAATATAGGAGAAATTTTTTCTATATTCACAAAAATAGATTCTAGTTCATTATCAGTAGTAACATACAAACTTTCATTTTTCACATTTAATCTTTTAGATCTTAGGGCAATTTGTTCTATGCTTTCTTCACCACTAACATACAAAACCTTTCCAACTTTTGAAATTAAATAACTAATTTGAAGTGCAAGCGTACTTTTTCCAACACCAGGCTCCCCACCTAAGAGAATAACTTGTCCTGGTACAATTCCCCCACCAAACAATCCATCCAATTCTTCTTTACTTGTTTTAATCCTTTCAATCTTCAAAATATTTAAATCATCACTAAGCAAAAAAATGCGGGACCCTTTCCCCGCATTTATTTTCTCTTTCACTTCAAATTCCTTTGCACTATCCCAAGCATTACAAACGGGACATCTACCAAACCATTTTGGTGATTCATACCCACAACTGTCGCAAACATATACTTTTTTGGCTTTACTCATTCTTTACCTTTACCTTCTTTTCTCTCTTTTTCTTAAACACAATTTTTCCTCTTTCATATGAACATAAAATAATGTCATTTTCTTTAAATTTTCCCTTTAACAATTCCTCTGATAGAGGATCCTCTATATATCTTTGAATAGTTCTCTTCAAAGGTCTTGCACCATATGCCGGTTCATATCCTTCCTGTACCAAAAAGTCTTTTGCACTTTTTGTTAATTCAAGTTTCAATCCTTTTGATTCTAACCTACTTCTAATATCTTTCAACAAAATATCTATAATTTCTCTAATGTGCTTTTCAGTTAGCTTGTGGAATACTACAATTTCATCTATTCTATTTAAAAATTCCGGTCTAAATGTTTTCTTTACTTCTTCAATAACCTTGGATTTCATTTCACTAAATTCCGCATTTAAATCTTCACTGTCGACAAATCCTAAAGATTTTTTACCTGAAACTATTTGGGCTCCTCCAATATTACTAGTCATTATAATTATTGCGTTTCTAAAATCTACGATGTGCCCCTGAGAATCTGTTAGTCTTCCATCATCCATTATTTGCAGTAACAAATTAAATACATCTGGATGTGCTTTCTCAATCTCGTCAAATAAAATAACCGAAAATGGTCTTCTTCTTACCTTCTCCGTAAGAGTACCTCCTTCTTCGTAACCCACATAACCAGGAGGCGCACCTATTAACCTAGAAACTGAGAACTTTTCCATATACTCACTCATATCAAACCTTATTAACGCCTTTTCATCCCCAAACAAATATTCAGCTAACGTCTTTGCAAGTTCAGTTTTTCCTACCCCAGTAGGTCCAAGAAACAAGAAAACGCCAACTGGCCTTCTTGGATCTTTCAAACCACTGCGAGCACGTCTTATAGATCTAGCAATTGCCTTTACAGCTTCATCTTGACCTACCACTCTATTGTGAAGTGCTTCTTCAAGCTTTAATAACTTTTCGCTTTCTTCTTCTTCAAGTTTCTTTAAAGGAATACCTGTCCAATTTGCCACAACCTCTTCAATATCTTGAACATCTACTACTATGACACTGGTTTCTACTTTTTCCTTCCACTCTTCGTACTTTCTAGTATACTCTGATTTCAATTGCTGTTCTTCCTCTTTTAATTTTGCCGCTTCCTCGTAATTTTGGTTTGCCACTGCTATTTCCTTTTGAAGTTTAATATTCTCAATTTTATTTTTATAAATATACAAATCATTCGGCATAACAAACGCCTTTAACCTTGCACGTGCTCCCGCTTCATCTATAACATCTATAGCCTTATCAGGCAAGAAGTGATCACTAATATATCTTTGTGATAAATACACCGCCGCTTCTAGTGCTTCATCAGTGTATTTTACTTTGTGATGCAACTCATATTTTGGCTTTAACCCTCTTAATATTTCAATTGTCATCTGTGCAGATGGTTCTTGAACGTAAATCTTTTGAAATCTTCTTTCAAGAGCTGCATCTTTTTCAATAAACATTCTGTACTCATCTGGAGTAGTTGCCCCGATACACTTTACCTCACCTCTTGCAAGTGCAGGTTTTAATATATTTGCCGCATCAACGGCCCCTTCTGCAGAGCCTGCACCTACAATCATATGAATCTCATCTATAAACAATATTATATCCTTTTCATTTTTCAAAACTTGCAAAAGTTTTTTCATCCTCTTTTCAAACTCACCACGATATTTTGTACCTGCAACAAGAGATGCCACATCCAAAGAAAAAATAGTTTTTCCCTTTAAAGGTTCTGGAACCTCACCTGCAACTATTCTTTGAGCAAGTCCCTCAACAATTGCCGATTTTCCAACACCTGGTTCTCCAATCAATACGGGATTGTTTTTCTTCCTCCTAACAAGTACTTGCATAACCCTCTCAATTTCCAAATCTCTACCTATTACCGGATCAAGTTCTCCTTTCAACGCTAAAGCTGTAAGATTAACACCAAACCCTTCAAGTTGTCTTGTTCTTTTAACAATTTCATTTTCCAAATCCAAATAATCTGATTCCTCATCCGTCATATTTCCAGATAACTCCCTTCTTAATTGTTGAATATTAATTCCCATTTTTCTTAAAATATGTACCGCTATACCTTCTCCTTCTTTTAAAATACCCAAAAAGAGATGAAAAGGTCTTATCTTATCATCACCCATATCTTTTGCTTCTTCATAAGCTATCTCGGTAACTCTCTTTGCTCTAGGAGTCATCTGAGGAGACATTATAAATCCCCTCATTCCCATACCAACTATTGAAATTATTTCATTTCTAATCTTCGAATAAGAAATTCCATATCCTTCTAATATTTTCCTTAATCTTTTATCATTCAATTTTAAAATTGCAAGCAACAAATGTTCCGTCCCAACATATGAATGTCCTAATTCTTTTGCTTCTTCTTGAGCTGTTACAAAAACCTCGGCGGACTCTTCCGAAAACTTATCAAACATATATTTCACCTTCCTTTCTGTCCGCACCTTATTTAAATTATACCTTAAATAAACGAAAATATCAATTTTTATTAATTTGATAATATATTTTCAATAAACACCTTATCGTACTCAAAATCATAGTCTGAAAAAATGGATTTTCCCAAAACAATTACTTCTCCATTCCCAATTACTTCTTTTGCAGCAAGTACGATTTTTTTCACAACTTTTGCATCACCATTTCCATCACTATCTTCATTATACGCCGTATCTGAAGAAATTAATACTATGGCATTATAACCTACTATTAAAGAACAAGGACTATAAAATCTTACACCATTTACCAAGATTTTATACTTTGCTCCATAGTTATTAACATCATCGAGAACTTGATCATCATTAAATCTTATACTTGAACCCAAATATTCTAAAATTTCGTTTAAAGTTCCAGTATTTCCACCATTTCTAAAATCACTCTTTGAAGTTATAATAACTTTTCCACCGTTTTGAATAAATATTTTTATGTTATAAATCTCATCTTGTGTATAGCTTTTACCATTTTGAATTATTAAAATATCACCACTTTTATTAATCTTTTGGATATATTCTACTTCAAAACCTTTCTCCTTTAAAAAAGATTCAAATTTTGTCAATTTTTCTTTCCCATAATCATTTCCATGCCCAATATCTATTAAAACCCTTTTAGAAACATTCGAAAAAACACCAAAATATTTATCTAAATCCTCTAAGTTCATTACCGTAGCATTTAAAAGTTTTCTGTATATTTCAAAATAATTTTCATCGCTTCCCTTTATTAAAATTATCTTTCCTTTAAATTCCTTTAAAGCTTTTAGTTCTGGACTTAAAAGATCTTTTGAAAAATCGAATCCGTCAATTTTGGGCGTAGAAATAATCAATATATCAACATTTTCAAGATTATTCAAAAATCTCTTTGGGTATAAAACCTTGTATCCATTTCTTCTAAGTATTTCTGCAAATTTTTTCAAATAATCCAAATGATCATTTTCATGCAAAGTATCTATTACAACAGTCTTTTTATAACTTTTTATAAATACTTTAAGTGATTGAACAAAGATCCCATCCACGTAAAACTCTACTTTATTGCTTCCAGATGATAATTCTAAATCTAAAATTTTATGTCTATTCTCATAAGCATTTAGTAAAACATCTTCAGAATACAATAATTTATTATTCACCTTGATTCCCAAATGTACATCCTTTTCTTTAGGAATTATATTGTAAATATCAAAAGATAATTTTCCATTAAAATAATTACAATTGTTTACGTAGACATCGCTACTCTTTTGAAAAAATATTGGTGCAGTTACAATTTCATCACCATCAGACTGTTTTACATAAACATAATACCATTCATAACCATCTGGTATCTTAATTTTAACATCCGTTGCATAATCATTTAAATTTGGAAATGCACTAACGATTGTGCCACTTTGTGATACAATCGCAAAATAAGTTAATATATCATCATCTTTATACTTGAAATGTAAAATCGCTTCATCTGGGCTTTCTACAATATCTCCCATAATATAATTTTTATAACTAAATGAAACCTTCACGTTTTTATCCTCAGTACCAAATGTGTGTCTACTCCAAAGTGCTCCCATTACATCTTCATATGTCAAAGTATTCGAAATAATACCTGTTCTTCCTTCATTTGCACTTCCCCAATTTGCCTTGTGATTATCTTGACCAACAGTTGCACCTAAATGCCATCCCTTATTTAACGCCAAATTATAATTTTTTAACATTTCATTACTAATAACATCTCCTTGTTTCCAATTTCCATTTCCCACTTCAATTAAATTCATATATTTATCCGCTTCTGGATAATATTCAAAATCATTAAAGTTCCCGAAAATCTTGATAGGATGGTTAAACTGCCCCAACTTCTTGTGCTTGATTATCCACTTGTAAAAATCTTCTGCAGAAGGCACATTATTTCTGTCAACCCATTCTAAAGATTCATAAACATTAATATGGCCTATTCCAGAAGTCCATTCAAAACCTTGTAGTGCAATAAACTTTCCTTCTATTGTTGCATTTTCAGCCGCTTTTTTAGTCAAAAAAGGTTTAGTCTTCCCATCTATTAACTGAGTAAAATAATACGCATGATCAGTTACAGCCTGAACATCAACATAACTTTTCGCATAATTATACGCATCTTCAGGCAATAACTTTCCATCTGAATAAGAAGTATGTGCATGTAAATTACCGTAATATATATTTGCAAATGAAAAAAACGTAGCTAAAACCAAAAACAATACTACTATTTTTTTCATAGTCTCACCTCAAAATTTTATTTTTCCTTGCCAAATAATTATAACCTAATTTTGGAATGTAAAAAAAAAAATTATGCTACAATATTGTAAAGGGGGGATAATATGTGGCTTATCTTAAGTGATTCGCATGATAATTTAACAAAGGCAAAGGAAATAGAGAAGATTATTTCCAAATATTCAATTGAAGCAGTCTTTCACTGTGGCGATTTTGTTGCACCATTTATACTACCGTACTTTTTAAAAGAACAATTTTACGGTGTTTTTGGGAATAACGATGGGGAAAAATTGCTGTTATCTCAAAAATCAAATTATAGAATAAAACCAGGACCATATGAAATAACACTTAATAATTTTAAAATATTGATAATGCACGAGCCATACGCGTTAAATGCGGCAAAAAATAGCGATTTATATGATTTTGTATTCTTTGGCCATACTCATGAATTACTAGCGGAAAAACACAACAACACACTTATAATCAATCCCGGCGAATCATCTGGTTGGCTCACAGGAAAGGCAACTGCTTTTATTTTAGAACCTTTGACAAAAAAATATGAAATTCTAAACATTTGAGATACTAAAATACAAATGCTTTAAAATTGACAAAATAATTTTTCAAGATTAAATTCACTTATGAAAAGAAATCTTTTAATTTTTTAAATTTTGAAAACAACAAATTAAGTTTTAAAGAAAAAATAATACAGATTAATGAAAAGTGATATAATTTAGAAAGGCCAATATATAGGAGGTGAAAAGGTAATGAGTAGTGATAGTTTCAGTTGCAGTTACTCAGACGAACCTTTGCCACGACCACCGTAAAAAATATATAGAGGAGGTAATAAAAATGGTAAAATTTTACACCACAAAAGAAAACAAAATTGTGGAAGTTGAAAAATTTGTTGAGAACTCTCTAATCAAAGTTATTGATCCTTCCGCTGATGAAATTCATATGCTTTCAAGTTTATTGCAATTTGACCCGGATTTTGTATACGACTCACTTGATGATGACGAAAGGGCACGTATTGAAGTAGATGAAGATACCGTATTAATAATCCTAAAAATTCCTAAGAAGTTCGATAGTAGCTCAAAGATTCCTTATCGAACTGTATCAGTTGGTATAATTATTGGAAAAAATTATACCATTTTTTCCTCAAAAGAACCCGTAGAATTTATAGAACATATGATCAAAAATAGTAAATTTGATATCAACAAAAAGAGCCGCATGATCTTTCAAATTTTTCTCATAAATGCGAAGGTTTTTCTTGCATATTTAAAGGAAATAAATAAAACCATTAGCATTATTGAAGAAGAATTACATAGATCAATGAAAAATAAAGAGCTTGAAGAAATGATGTACCTTGAAAAAAGTTTGGTATATTTTACTACTTCACTAAGATCAAATGAAATAATGATGGAAAAATTACTTAGGGGAAATATTATAAAAATTTATGAAGAGGATAAAGATGTTTTAGAAGATGCCATTATCGAAAACAGGCAAGCAATAGAGGTTTCAAATATATACAGTGACATTTTGGCAGGGATGATGGATTCATATGCCTCTGTTATTTCAAATAATTTAAATATTGTCATGAAAATATTAACAGTTGTTACTATATTAATGCAGATTCCGACAATAATAACTAGTTTCTACGGCATGAACGTGAAATTACCAATCCAGCATAATTCCTTGGCTTATTTATATATAATCATATGGTCCATTGGAACTGTGGCACTCACACTTGTTTGGTTTAAAAAGAAAAAATGGTTATAATCTCCTTTCAGCCAAGCTGAAAGGAGATTAATTGAAAAACTTTGCCATGGTTTCTACAACATAATCAATATCCTCTCTTTTTATCCAATAATGTGTAACAAACCTAAACACTCCGTCCTCTGGCGGGTTTATTTTTATGTTGTTTTTTAAAAGATACTCAATAAATTCATTTGTGGAAAAATTCTTATCAATCTTGAAAAATACCATGTTTATTTCAACCTTTTCGACAATTTCTATAAAGGCAAAATTACTCAACCTTTTTGCCAAATATCTTGCGTTTTCATGATCTTCTTCCAATCTAAAACGCATTTTTTCTAATGCAACAATGCCCGCCGCAGCTAATATTCCCACTTGCCGCATACCACCGCCCATTATTTTACGCTTTTTTCTCGCCCTTTCAATAAACTCCTTGTTTCCAACCAAAAGTGAACCAACAGGTGCACATAACCCTTTTGAAAGACAGATATTTATAGAATCAGCATATTTTGCAATTTCTTTTGGTTCCACCTTTAGAAAGGTTGACGCATTAAACAATCTTGCTCCATCTAGATGAATAGGAATATTTCCTGCTATTTCTCTTATTTTTTTAAAGTTATCCAAAGGTATTACATTCCCATTTGAATGGGCATTTTCAAGACAAATCAATCCTGTTCTGGGATAGTGTATATCTTCAACCTTCCTTATCTTACTCTCTAAAACTTCAGGAATCATCGCACCTTTTTTTGTCTCAACTGTTCTTAGCTGCACACCTGCAATTACAGCAGCAGCACCTGCTTCATGCTGGACTATATGATAGTTGTCACCGATAATAACCTCATCTCCTCTTTGACAATGGGTAAACAAAGCAAGTTGATTTGCAAAAGTACCACTTGGAACAAACAAGGAAGCTTCTTTTCCCAATATATCTGCACATAACTTTTCAAGCTTGTTTACCGTTGGATCATCCATATATACATCATCTCCAACTTCTGCGTATGCCATTGCCTTTCTCATCTCTTCTGTAGGTTTTGTTACTGTATCACTTCTTAAATCTATGTACATTAGAACACCTCCTTATCAAAAAAGGCCGAGGATTTCCTCGGCCATATAAACATTTAATTTAAAATTATTCTCCTTCCAATGGGGTACCTTTTGATGCCTCATCAAGAACAGAATTCAACGCTTTGAAGAAGTCTACTCCTTGTTTTCCCAATTTTCCCACTGTTTGACTTACAAGTGCTTGAGATTCAAGGATTGATAACAGATTTGTTGGATCGTAGAAATACAAAACGTGTAATTCAACAATATTTCCCTTTCTTACTTCCCAACTTGCATATTTTAAAGCTCCACTCACAATAGCATTCGCCATAACCTTAGTAATTCCTTTATAAGCACTAACGGCTGCCTCAACAAGCTGTTGACTTGCTTTTTCTTCGTTGTTATTTGTCTGTACACTTTGTAATTGTCCTTCAACAACTTTTCTAAAGGTTTCAACTTTTGCATTTAAAAATTCCGCAATTTTACCTAAAGCTTGCGTCCTTGCTGCATTCTCTGCAATTGACATATTTACTCCGCCACCAACATTTACTCCTTCAAAAAGGAAAAGTCTCCCTTCACGTGCAAGTTGCGCAACTTTTGCTTCGTATGAATAACTTACTTGCACATTTTCTGCTTCTTTAGGTAATTTCCATATCCTAATCCCTTGCGCTTCAATATACCTATCCTTTGGTAATAAAAAGAATATAGCTCCAACAACCAACGCAGCAGCTAAAACACCCACACCTATCCACAATAACATGTTGTTTTCCATGGTATCACCTCCTCAGGAAATATTATAACATTAAGTTATTTAATTACAAAATTATATCCATATTTTAATTGCTCATTTTCCATCAAATGTTTTTGTACATACTGCCCACAATTACTACCTATTTTATTTTCCTCCAACTCTCCAATACTTATTATAACATCATACCCATTACTCTTTAGTTTATCCACAAAATATTTGTGATTAACTGGCATAAAAGTCTCAAGATCAATATCTGACTCTAATCCATTCTTTGTAGCAGAATAAGTGGGATTTACAGGCGTGATTTTTATTAAAAACTTATCCTTATCAAAATACTTAATTATCACATCTGGATCAACTATATTCTGCTTTGCAAGTGCAAAATTCAATGTGACTTTTCTATCTTTTCCCTTCACAAACATTTCTCCATATTCTGCAATTTTTCCAAAATCCCACTTTTTAATGGGAATAATTTTATCGCGTTGTTTTAAATCTGTTGAATGAATAGAAAACTGCAACTGAAAACGACCTCTATAGTGTTTTTCTTTTAATCTAAATAATCTTTCAAAAAATTCATCAGTCCCCACTGGTGCAACTGTTGAAATAGATGGCATTAATCCAGGTGCGTTTAAAATACCAGGAAGTTCTTCTAAGACATCCAATACACCTTCATTTAAAGCGGGCTCTCCCATCCTTGCAAATTGAATTTTAAATTTTTTAACGGGCACATTTCTACCATACCTTGTATCTACCAAAAATAATATTTGCTCAATTATTTCTTCCTTTGACAACTTTCCATTGTAAAATCCCCCAGCATCGCACATTAAACAACCTACTGGACAACCGTTCAACGTGGAAACTATCAACACCCACTTTTCATCCCTTGGTATTGGAGGTTGTATAGATTCCACAAATTCCACAATGTTTCCCTTTGAAGTCTTTGCAAGGTATACATATGCAACTTTTTCATTACCAAATCTCTTTAATATTTTCAACACCCATCCCTCCTCAAAATCTTCATTCCTACCATAATACCATCACCTACTGCAATTGATGCTTGTCTGTAATTTGGATGCGCAACATCACCTATCAGATGGACATTCTTTGCTCTTAAAAAAGATAAATCTATCTTTCGCCCTATAGCAAGTAAAAGTGCATCAAAACGATAAATATTTTCTTTTGTCCTTATTTTAATAAAGTCATTAAAATTTAAAACTTCTTCAATTTTTTCACCCAAACGCATCTTAATTTTAAGAGATTTTGCTATATTATAAAGTCTTGGCAATGCCTTAATTTTTTTACTTCTAGAAAATAAAACAACATTTTTTCCTTGAAGTCTTGCCCTAATTGCGCCATCAAATGCCACATCACCTGCTCCATAGATTGCCAAATTTTTAGACCTTGGAAGATCTCTATACTCATACACAACCTTATCATTTTCAAATTCCTTTATTCTATTTGGTACAGTTCCAGTGGCAATTATTATTTCATCGAAAAAATAATTGTCTTTTTTGGTAATTATCTTGTTCTCTTCTACTATAACGACTTCATCTTTAATAACTTCAACATTGTATAAATTCAAAAATGACACCATATTTTTCACAACATCTTTTCCAGATGCTGGCTTAAAAATGGGAATATTTTCCACTCTCCAAGCATTGATTAACATTCCGCCAAGTTGTTTCTTTTCAAAAATTGTACAATCTATTCCATACCTTTTTAAAAAAACTGCAGCAGAAATCCCTGCAGGGCCTCCCCCCACTATTCCAACGCGCATAAAATTTCCTCCGTTGAGGAAATAATTGCAAATCCATGAGCTAGTGATTTCAACGACGAAAAATGATAAAATTCATTTTTATCCCAAAGCGCATCTTCTACCATAACAATATTAAATCCCCTTACAAATCCGCTTCTAGCCGTTGTTTCACAACAAAGATGAGTCATAACTCCAGTTATTATCAAATCAGTTATACTTTCTTTTTTTAAATAATCCTCCAAATCCGTTTTATAGAATGCATCATATGTATCTTTTTTTACTATTTTTTCCACAACAAAATATGGGTCTATACTCTCCACTACATTTCCCCACCATCTTCTCATATTCTCCGAAGCTCCCACGTGCAATGTCGAAACAATGGGATATCCTTTTTCTTTAAATTTATCTACTAACTTCTCTATATTTTCAAAAATGTTTTCAATCCCACTCAAATAAGCTGGGCTTTTTTCATCAAAAAAATAGCTTTGAACATCTATAATTAACAAAGAAGGTCTATTTAAAATGAGGGGATGTTTTTTTCGCTCTCTATAAAAATTCATTCTAATAACTCCTTTACCATATTTTCCAAATCTTTATTATACTCAAAGAAATTATATGGGATATCTCCAGGTTTTTCGTTATAATAAGGCCTTGTGCAATGTTTACATCCAGATGTTAAAAAGGCCCTTCCCAAATTTTCTTCGTACCTATAATTTATCTTTTCCAACATATTTCCTTTAAACACAAAAGTATCCATTGAAACTTCCTTTTCAAAAATTAGATACCTTGCCAATTGAATCTTTCTATACCTATTTCTATCTGGAGGTATTTTATCTTCTAATTTAGTCCCTTTTATCGGAGTAAACGCAAATAATGCAACATTTACACCAAAATTTTTCATGTTATAAAAGAAATCAATCAATTCTTTATCACTTTCTCCCATTCCAACAATAACATGAGTGGTTATTCTACCAGGATATTTTTCTGCAGCACTCTTTATCAAATTCATTAACTTCTTAAAATCTCCTCCTCTAATCTTACTAAATAACCTTTCATTAACCACATCAACTGATAAACCAATTGAATCAATTCCAAGCGAAAAATAACTATCTATTTCTTCTAAAGTTAGTGCCCTTACTGAAACAGAAATTACCTTTCCCTTTAAAATTTTTAAAACTTCTTCTAAATCCCTTCTATATCCTCTATAACTTACAACCTGCAAACATATTCTCTTTACATTTATATTTTTTAAATCATCACTTGAAACCTTTTTCCAAACAACTCTAGATAAAAACTTATTATCCACATCCACACTTCTTGCATGGGAACAAAATCCACAATCAAAAACACACCTACCATCAAGCATAAAATAGGCTGTATCCATCTCAATTTTTTTCTTTACATGACCCAAAAGACCTAGTGTTCCATAAGATGCTCTCAATACCATATTATTCACCTCAACTAACATCTAAAAATTCTATTCTTTCCCTATACAATGTCTTTACATGCTCTATCAATTTTCTGTATGCATCCATATTTTCCACTATATACTTTGCATCTTCCCTTGCCTTTACAATAATATCTATATCATTTACTATATCTGCTACTTTAAATTCAGGAAGCCCATGTTGTTTTACTCCTAAAAACTCTCCCGGCCCCCTTAATTTTAAATCATATTCAGAAATTTTAAAACCATTGTTTGTCGATGCGAAAAAGTTCAACCTTTCCAAAGTTTCTCTTGAAACATTTCCCACAGTAAGAAAACAATAAGATTGTTTATCTCCCCTTCCCACTCTTCCTCGAAGTTGGTGAAGTTGCGCAAGTCCAAACCTTTCTGCGTTTTCAATTACAATCACAGTAGCTTGAGGTACATCTATTCCTACTTCAATAACACTTGTCGAAACAAGGATTTTTATCTCACCTTTTAAAAATCTATACATCGTCTCATCTTTTTCAAAATCACTCATTTTACCATGAATCAATGCAATAGGAATATTCTTAAAGATTTCATCCTTTAATTTTTCATACATAGTAACCGCTGCTTTTACGGAAAGCTTTTCCGATTCATCGATTAAAGGATATACTATATACGCCTGTCCACCATTTTCAATTTCTTGCACAACAAATTTATACACATCTTCTATTTTTGTTTGATGAACCACAAATGTCTTTATAGGTTTTCTTCCTTTTGGCATTTCATCAATTATAGATACATCTAAATCTCCATAAACAGAAAGGGAAAGGGTTCTTGGAATAGGCGTTGCAGTCATAACTAACGTATCCACCAATTTTCCTTTGGTAATAAGTTCTTTTCTTTGTCTTACACCAAATCTATGTTGCTCATCAATTACCACTAATCCTAGATTTTTAAAATGTACATCCTCTTGTATAAGTGCATGTGTTCCAACTATTACATCTATATCTCCATCTTTTAACATTTGTTTTATTCTATTTTTTTCAGAACTAGAAGTTGCTCCTAAAAGCAATGCTACTTTTATTTTAAATCTTGATAGATGGTCATATATCTTTTTGTAATTTTGTATAGCTAAAATCGATGTTGGCACCATTACCGCAGATTGAAACCCTGCTTCATGGTTATCCAAAATTGCAAGCTCTGAAACTATAGTTTTTCCAGAACCTACATCTCCCTGCAACAATCTATTCATAGGTTTATTAGATTTCAAATCCTCTTGTATCTCTTTATACGCTTTTAATTGCGCATTGGTTAATTTAAATGGGAGTTCTTCTAATAATTTTGAAGAGTAAATTCCGTCAAAATTCTTCGAGATTCCTCCAACAAATTCACTTTCCTTTTTTGTTAATAAAAAAGCAATCTGTAAATACAACAACTCTTCGTATGCCAGTCTAAATCGTGCCATTTTTTGATGGTATACACTCCTTGGAATGTGCATACCTGTATATGCTTGATATATATCCAATAACTCCCTTTTTTTCCTTATATCTTCAGGTATAACTTCTTTATAATTATAAATGTTATAAAGGTTTTCTTTAACAACCTTTCGAATGACATGTTGCTTTATCCCTTCGGTAAGCGAATAAATAGGAATAATTTCCCTTTTTGAACTTTTTACCATCTCAATTTCTGGATTGTGTATTTCAAGAGCACCGTAAAAGCCCTTTTTTACAGTTCCAAAGACAAACACTTTTTTGCGCAAAAAAGTCTTTAAGATATTTTCCATAAAATCTTGATTAAACCATTTTAAAAGAATTTGATACATTCCATCTGCCAAAACAGCACTAACTATTGAAACACCACTTTTTTTTATTTTTTCAACTGAAGTTAAAACCCCGGTAGTAACTATTTTTTCATCTTCTTTAATTATGGAAAGTGGAATTATTTTTCTTCTATCTTCATAATCACGTGGAAAGTAATTTAGCAAATCTTCCACCGTATTTATTCCCAATTTTTTCAATTTTTCAGCCCTCTTTGGACCTACACCTTTTAAATATTTCACAGACATTTTAAGTGATTTTAAATTTTCAAACTTTTCCACCTTATATACCAAATACATTTTCCTAAATCTTTTTACCATACCCGGAATATAACTCATGCGTTTTTCTATTCGCTCTTTTGGCAATTTTTTCATAGCAATTATATAATCATAAAAATCCTGAAGTTTATTTGAAACTTCAGGAATACTCACAAGAGGATCATCTATTTTTTTCATGTTTTCTTCAAAAAACTCAATTAATTCTCCAAAATCTTTTATATTTTCCACATAATCCAAAAATTCCTCGATTAAAAATGGAATATACAATTTTACCCTCCTGTTGATACTATCTTTCCACTATCCATCCTAATTATCCTATGAGCTTTTTTGGCAACGTTTGGATCGTGAGTTACTATAACAAAAGTTGTACCTAACTGTCTATTCATATCCAATATGATTTCCATAATTTCTTCACTGTTCTTTGTATCTAACGCCCCTGTAGGCTCATCTGCCCACACTATTTTGGGATTATTTATCAGTGCACGTGCAATTGCAATCCTCTGTTGCTCGCCACCAGACATCTCATTAGGATATGCATATGCCCTGTGGCTAATATGCAATCTTTCAAGCCACTCAAGCGCTTTTTTTCTTATCTCCCGTATACCAAATTTTTTTGAGATCAAAAGTGGAAGCTCAACGTTTTCAACCGCATTTAATACTGGAATTAAATTAAAAAATTGGAATATAAATCCCATATATTTGGAACGAAAAATAGTTTTCTCATCTTCTTTCATTTTCACAAGATCTTTTCCAAGAACTTTTATACTTCCTGAGGTAGGTTCATCAAGCCCTGAAAGACAATTTAAAAGTGTAGTTTTTCCACATCCAGAAGGCCCTAAAACCGCAACTATTTCTCCTTCTTCTATCTCCAAATCTACACCCTTTAAGGCTTCTATTTTTTCATTTTTTCCATATAATTTTGTTAATTTTTTTGCTTTAACAATCATTTTCTTCACTCCATGTTATAATTTCTCATGTAATATTATAACATGGGAGGGATAACGTGAAAGCAACAATAATATTAAATGGAAACGCAAAAGAAACATTGTACATTAACTCGGACATAATAATTGCAGCAGATGGAGGAGCAAAAGTTTTAAAGGAAAGGGGTATTCTTCCAAATGTCATTATAGGAGACTTAGATTCTTTGGATAATGATACTTTGGAATATTTCAAAAAAAATAACGTTGAAATCATTGAATACCCGAAAGAAAAAGATGAAACGGACTGTGAAATAGCAATTAAATACGCATTTGAAAATGGATACGACGAAATCGAAATATTAAATTTTTTTGGAGAAAGACTTGATATGATACTTGCTTTATTTGGATTGATGAAAAAATTTGACACAAAAATTTTGTTAAGATCTGAAAAATTAGAATGTTCCATTATCAAAAATACATTTGAAAAAAATGTGAAAATAGGAGAAATCTGGTCTTTTATTCCAATTTGTAATGCAAAATTCAAACTAGATGGTTTCAAATACACATTTGACGGGGAAATGAACATAAAAAATCCCATTGGAATTAGTAATGAAACTAATTCTAAAAATATAAAAGTACAAGTTTTTGAAGGAGAGGTGATTTATTTTAGATGGTTGAAAAAACCGTTGTGATTCTAGGTGCTACAGGTTCAATTGGCATTCAAACATTAGACGTAATAAAAAAACTAAAAGGATATAAGGTAACTGGAGTTGTATTTGGGCAAAATAAAAAACTTGGGGAAAAAATTGTAAAAGAATACAATGTAAATTTTTATTACTCACAAGTATTATCAAATGTCTCTTCCATAGAGGAACTTTTGGAAAAAACAACCCCAGATATAGTTGTTGCGGCAATTCCTGGGTTTAATGGTGTTATATCCACATTCCAAGCAATTAAATTCACAAAAAGACTTGCCCTTGCCACAAAAGAGGCCTTAGTTTGTGCAGGACCATTGTTAAAAAAAGCTTGTAAAGATGTAGAATTAATACCAGTTGATAGCGAGCATTCTGCCATCTTTCAGATTTTTGATGAAAACGTAGAAAAAATATTAATAACCGCATCAGGTGGCGCAATAAGAGAATATGATAACATAGAAAACCTCACTCCAAAAGAAATATTAAAACACCCTGTATGGAATATGGGACAAAAAATAACAGTCGACTCATCAACTATGATAAATAAAGCCTTTGAAGTAATTGAAGCATATGAATTATTTGAATTAGACACAATAGATGTATTAATACACCCCACGGGCACAGTTCATGGTGCAGTTTTCTTGAAAGACGGTACAGTAAAAATACACTTTGGATTCCCTGATATGAAAATACCAATTTCATATGCACTGACTTATCCAAAGAGAATGTATATAAACCTAAATTGGCCAGAGTTTAAAGGGGAAAATTTTATTTTTACAGAGGTAAGTGAAGAAAAATACCCCGCTTTTTTTTATGGTAAAAAAATTATTAAAGATCTTGCAAAAAGAGTAGCATTTAACGCAGCAGATGAAGTTGCAGTAAATATGTTTTTGGAAAGTAAAATAAAGTTTCACAATATCTCAAAGATAGTTATAGACACCTGTGAAAAAATAAATGGCAAAATAAGGGATTTAGAAGATGTTTTTGAAGTAGATAAACTTGCAAGGCAAATTGCAAATAATTTTTGATGTGTTATAATTTACGTGAAATACATTTCTTCTAAAAAAAGGGAAGCCGGTGGAAATCCGGCACGGGGACGCCACCGTAACCGGGGACGAAATCAGTACAAATGCCACTGGGGAAAACCTGGGAAGGCGCTGAAAGTAGGATGAACCGGGAGTCGGGATACCTTTTTTTAGAAGGAGAAAGCCACCTTTACGGTCCCTAAAGGTGGTCGATTTCTTTTAAATATAACCAGGAGGTGAAGATATGAAAAAACTAGGGGTTTTGTTTTTAGTTGTTCTTAGCTTTATTGCATTTTCAATTTCTATTGTAGATGATGCAGGAAGACTGGTTGTCTTTGAAAAAACGCCTGAAAAAGTCGTTTCTGCAGCACCAAGTTCAACTAAATTTTTATTAAAACTTGGATTAGACAAAAAAATAGTCGGAGTTACAGATTGGGATAGCTTTAACGCAGAAAAGATTGGAAATATGGTACCTTTAAACATTGAAAAAATTTTGTCTTTAAACCCAGATGTTGTGATTATCTTTGGCGGGTTTCAACTTCCAGAAGTTGAAAAATTAGAAAAATTTGGAATAAAAACATTGGTACTTAATCCCGTTTCCTTAAATGATGTAGCAAGAGACGTAATGTTACTTGGAAGTGTGTTTGGCAAGGAAAAAGAAGCAAAAATGATAAAAGATGAAATTTTATCAAAATTGAAAGATTATGGTACAAAAACTGCAAAAATTCCACTTAATGAAAGACCAAAAGTATTCTTTACAATTACAGTACCCAACGATGAAACAAAAGATTTATGGACTGCAGGAACGGGCTCCTACATAAACGAACTCATTACTATTGCTGGTGGAGTAAATATCTGTGCACCATACACAGGAAATAACGGTTGGTTCTCTGTAAATTGGGAATTCTTAACTATAAACAACCCAGATGTAATAATAATAGCAGGATATGGTGATCCAAATCAAATAAAAGAAAAGATAAAGGGAAATAAACTCTTTTCATCTTTAAAAGCCGTTAAAAATGACAAAGTATTAATTATTGATGGAAATGATATTAGCTCAATCTCACCCAATATAGTAAAATACCTTGATATATTCTATAATTTCTTTTACGGAGGAAATAAATGAAAAAATTTCTTAATCCTAAAACTGGGAGGATTATCCTTCCAGTTTTCTTTCTTTTAATTTTATTCTTAAATCTTTCAATAGGTAGTGTCAAATTACCAGTTTCTTATATATTCAATGCTCCAAATGAAAGAATTAAATTTTTAATATGGAATGTAAGATTCCCCAGAATTTTAATGGGAATAATTTCTGGTTCAATATTAGCTTTAGTAGGAAATATTTTTCAAACAATAATGAAAAATCCATTAGTTGATCCATACCTTATTGGTACATCTTCTGGCGCAGGATTTGGCGCAGTACTTGCAATATACGCTGCAGTTTCACTCAACAAAATATTCAGTGTAAACTTTTTCTCTTTTTTATTTTCCATAATAGCCTCACTTCTTGCCATCCTCCTTGCAAAAAGAAAAAATATAATCCCTATAACGCATCTTATTTTATCCGGTGTTTTAATAAGTACAATATTTTCTTCCGCTACTATATTGTTAATTAGTCTATCGAGAAAAACTCTTACAAGTGCCCATATTTGGTTGTTTGGAAGTCTTTCAGGGATAACATTGGATGATCTTATCCTTCCATTTTCTGCACTAATTATTCTTTTTTTATCTGGATATATAAAAAATAAAGAATTAGATGCTATAGCATTAGGTGAGGAAGAAGCAAAACTTCTTGGTGTTGAAACTGAAAAAATCAAGTGGTTTTTTTATCTACTAGGTTCTTTTTCAATTTCTGTCATAGTATCAAAAACTGGAATTATAGGTTTTGTAGGATTGATAATCCCTCATGCTGCAAGGATTTTAACAGGTCCCAAACATAAATACAGCTTAATGGGTAGTGCATTACTTGGTGGAATATTCCTCTCTATTTCAGATACAATCGCTAGAACAATTGCCTCACCTATTGAGATTCCAATAGGTGTTATCACTTCTTTTATTGGTGCACCACTTATGTTTATCCTTTTAAAAACTAAAAAATAATGTATAATTCTATTGAGGTGATTACATGAAATTAATGTCAAAAAATGCCTTAGAAAAACTAAAAAAGGTAAAGTTATTTGTTTTAGATATCGACGGTACATTTTCACTTAGTGGAAATTTATTACCAGGCTCAATATCTTTTGCAGAAAAAACAAAAAAACTAAATAAAAATTTTGTCTTTTTAACAAATAACTCAAACAAATCTACAGAGTCTTATCTAAAAGAATTTTCAAAAAATGGACTATCTATAACAGAAAATCAAATTTTCACAGCAGGTATTGAAACGGCAGAATATCTTTTTGATAAATTTGGTCCTAAAAAGGTTTTCATTGTCGGAAATAATGAAATAAAAAATATTTTTAAAAAAGTAGGACATACAATCGTGGAAACTTCAGAACCTGAAGTCGTAATTGTAACTTTTGATAACACACTTAATTATGAAAAACTTGCTAAAGCTTCTTCCTACGTCTCTAAAGGTAAACTCTTTGTATTAACAAACCCAGACTTAAACTGTCCATCAAGCATTGGCCCAATACCAGATACAGGGGCAATAGCAAGTGTAATAACCAAAGCAACAGGAAAAAAACCGGATATTGTTTTTGGAAAACCAGATCCTTTAATTTTAGAAATGATAATGAAAAAAAATAACGTAGTAAAGGAAGAAACTTGTGTTATCGGTGATAGATTATACACCGATATATTATTGGGAAAAAGAGCAGGTGTTCTAACTATTTTGGTTCTAACTGGAGAGGCTAAAGAAAGTGATATTACAAATATAAAACCTGATATAATTGCAAAGGATATCGGTGAAATTTCACAACACATCAGGTGATAAAAAGTGATAAAATACAATCTTAGGATGAAAAGAGTTGAAAAATTAGTTGAACTTGCACAAAGCGGATTAATTGAAGCATTAGAATTGATAATTGAAAAGTATTATCCAATGGTCGTAAAAATATCATCAAAATATTATGCTCCATGGGCAGAATTTGAAGACATAATCCAAAATGGTCTTATCGGACTTATCAAAGCCGTTTTTTACTTTGACTCTGAAAAAAGTTCTTTTAATTCCTTTGCATGGAGAAGCATAGAAAGCGAAATTAAAACTTTTATAACATATCTAAATAGAAGAAAAAATAAAATCCTTTCAGAATCATCGAGCATAGATAGTCTAAATGAAGCAGAGGGATCAGAACAAGCAGATTATTCACTAGAAGATAAGAACTCAAGTGTTATAAAAAACGCATTTATTCAAATAATAAAAGAAAAAATCATGAACTATCTCAAAGATATAGAAATAGATATTTTTGAAATGTGGTTGGAAGGCTACACATACAAAGAAATCGAAAAAAAGCTAAACATAAATTTAAAAAAAATAGATAACACTGTACAAAAAATTAAAAGGATCGGAAAAACAAAAATTGACAAATTCATACTGGATCAAATTTTCTCTAATTAACCCTCATTCCCCCCTAAATATAGACATTTCATAAAATTATTTTCACAACTAATAAAAAAATAAAGAGACCGGAAAATAACCGGTCTTATCTGGTGGAGGCGGCGGGAATCGAACCCGCGTCCGAAAGCAGAACCCTCCGAGCTTCTCCGAGCGCAGTCCGTGTTTTTTATTCGGAGCCAAGATGCCCACGGACAGGCTTCTTGACTCCTATCCTCCCTCTAATTTCGCGGCTTTGAGTGGAAGGAAGACTCAAAGCCACTAGACCGGTTATGTCACGCCCTATCCAGAACCCCGGTCAAATCCTGGTAGGACGGCAGCTTTTTAAATTAAGCTGCTAATGCTAATTCTTCATTGGCATTTATCTTTTCCCCGTGCTTTTTTACGAGAAGCACGGAAAACTCGGCTCGCTTCTCGGAGGATTCCACCCCCGTCGAAACCAGTTCGCCCCCTCAATATGGGACCTTAAACGTAATTTTTTGTTCAAAAAAAGGTCCCATTCTGGGGACCTGGTGCCGAGGGCGGGACTTGAACCCGCACGGGCTATACGCCCACATGGCCCTCAACCATGCGTGTCTGCCTATTCCACCACCTCGGCTCACAATTCCTATTATATCATTAAACATTAATTCCGTCAACATTATTTTATGATTTTTTCGCGTGTGTTCTTCACACAATTCATAAAATTTTACCAATCACTTTAAAAAAATAAATATATCTCAAATACTTTTAAAAAATATATTAAAACAAAAAATCAAAAATTTTTTCTAAAATATTCTAACTAAAATAATAAAAAAACAAAAATGGGGTATAAAAAATCCATTTCCATCCTTTTCAGAAAAAATATCTTTCCAACTACATGGGGAAAGAAGGTGCCAATTTACATAAAATGGAAAAATCCAAATAGTTTTTTGACTTCCATACAAGCAAAAAAACACAGAAAAAGACACAAAAGATAAAAAAAGGCAATTGAAAATTGAATTTACTAGCCAATATGAAACTAATCAGCTACCCAAATGTTAAAAAATGTTCTATAAATCACAACTATCATTTTACAACCTTTGGTCAAAATTTAGGAGTTGTTGGAGTAAATAGTGAATATACCTAAGCTCATAAAAAGTAAAAGAAAAAGCATAAATTGAAAAACTTTTTTCTGAAATATTGTTTATTAATAACGCATGTCTTGGTTAATATTAGCAATATAAACAATAACATTAAATATGAATTATATAAACCAGCACTCCTATTCCAAAAAACACAAAACCGTAAAAGTGGAATTTTAACAGGAATGATTTTGCTCTTCCATATTTCATTTTGTAAAGCCTGTACGTTATCAGGTTTGCCATAGAACTGATCAAAGTTCCACATCCCCCAACATTTACACCCCATAACAACGCTTTCCAATCTTTGGTAAAATCTGCAAAAAGTAATGCACTAGGAACATTACTCACTACTTGACTTCCCAACGCTGAGAAAAAAAATACTTCAAGTGATCCGTTAAGTTCGAATTTTAAAATATGCATTAGATTGTCCGTAAAACCAAAAAATGCGAAGAACGTAGCTAACAAGAGATAATCAACCATTAAACTTCTTCTATCATACAAAATAGCATAGAGAACAGGCACTCCTCCAATTTCTATAGGCAAAATTTTTAATACAGAAAGGGCAAATAACAGAAAAGAAATCAAATAAACATACGCCTTGGTACTATGTTTTTTTATCTCCAATGCTTTACTTCTCTTTGCTCTACATTTTCCCACAAAGCTGAACAGCAGTATCACAATAAGTGTTATACCGCTGAACGGTGCGATAGTTTTAACAAACTCCAGAGGATGAAGATTGTAATAGTAATAAATGAATATGTTCTGAGGGTTTCCAAAAGGTGTAAGTGAAGATGCGACGTTGGCTGTAATAGTTTCTAAAACTACAATAAGTTCCTTCCTTTCAATTTTCATTGATAAGGTTAGAGGTATCACTACAAAAAGTGCAACATCATTCGTTACAAACATAGAAAGCAGCGCTGCAAAAAATATCAATTTCTGTGGCAAATAACGTTTCTGCGAAAGTTTTAAAGAAACATTGTGAAAAAAGCCACTCTTTTCAAGACCTTTGACCATCACGAGAAATACAAAAAGAACGTAAAGGACCTTGAAATCGGCAAGATTGTACATGGGAAAACGCTTCAGCCAGAGACTTGTCACGACCAATCCCGAAAGAGTAAGTATAAAAAACCACTCATCCAACAAGTTTGATACAAATATCTTTATGTTCATACATCGCCTCCATTATCCATCCGTTACCATACTCCTCTTCCAGTAAACCACAAACTACTTTTCTTCATCCCTCTTTCTCATTACAGATTTTGAAAAAGATAGTTAGATCCTCCTATCAAATTGTCGAAATGGCAGAAAAGACCATAATCTCGAATAAATACAAGAAATCCCAAAGAATTTTCATCTCTTTCAGGAAAGAGTACCTTTCCAACTCTTACGTTCTTCAACCCGCATGAATACTTTTATTTCAACTCATTTTTTCCGTACCTATTCCCATCCTATCATTTTTTTGCAAAATGTCCCTCTTTTTTCTTTCACTTTCCATTTATTTATGCGGTTCCCAGACCTTTTTTCGGTTTTCATTTATTCATACGGTTTCACAAAATTCTTAATTCAGACCAAATAAATATGGATTAAATATTATTTGCTATTGTGTTATTGTTTTATTTTCATCTATGCATCCACATAATTATATAATACTTCTTACTTTTTTCAAGTTTTTTACACTTAATATTCTTGGATTCTATAATTAAAATTCTTTCTTTAATTTTCTTATTAGATATGATAAAACAACCACATCTAAAAGTCATGTTTATTTATAAAACTCTATTTAACTTTGCCATTTCTAATGCTACCATAGCAGCCTCAAATCCTTTATTTCCCAGTTTTGCCCCAGATCTATTTATTGCTTGTTCCAAAGTATCCGCAGTTATTATACCAAATGATATTGGTACTTTTCCTTCCAAGTTTAATTGCATCACTGCCTTTGAAATTTCATTTGCCACAACATCAAAATGATACGTTTCACCCCTTATTATTGCCCCCAAAGCTATTATTGCATCATAATTCTTGTTAATCATTTTTTTTAACACAAATCCTATTTCCATACTACCTGGTACCTTTATGATATCAATATTATTTACTCCATGCCTTTTTAAACAATCTAGTGCACCTTCCAATAACATTTTGGTGATTTGTGAATTAAATCTTGAAACAACTACACCAATTTTTAATCCCTCACATCTTTCAAAATTACCTTCAATCATACTTTCTCTCCTTTCAATTTTATTTTATGACCCATTTTATTAACCTTAGTTTTCAAATATTTTTCATTGTATTTATTTATATTCCCATAAATTGAAACTGTTTCAACTTTAATACCGTATTTTTCCAACTCAATCTCTTTTCTTGGGTTATTAGTAAGCAACTTTATCCTCTTTACACCAAGTTTTTCCAAAATTAAATATGCTATGTAATAATCTCTTTCATCTTCTCTAAAACCTAAAATTAAATTGGCATCAACTGTATCAAAACCTCTATCTTGTAATTCATAAGATTTAATTTTATTGTTTAATCCTATACCTCTTCCTTCTTGCCTTAAATAAATTAAAATTCCGCCATTTTTTGAAATTATCTTCAAAGATTTTTCAAGTTGATCACCACAATCACACCTAAGTGAATGAAAAATATCTCCTGTTGCACATTCAGAATGAATCCTAACAAATGGAATATCAAAAAATGGTCTTTTTACAATTGCAACGTGTTCTTTTTTATCATAATTGTTTTTAAAAGTATAAATTTCAAAATTTTCATCAAATTTTGTGGGAAGTTTTACTTTAGTTTCAATTTGGAATACTTCTTTGTTATATTCTTTGTATAAATCTTTAATATCTACAATTTCTAAATTGTACTTCTTTGAAAATGCCATAATATATTTAAAATCGTGTGAATTTCCATCATTATTAAGCATTTCTATTATTACCCCATATGGTGAAAAACCCAATTTCTTTGATAAAAATGTAGCAGCTTCAGTGTGTCCCCATCTTTCTTCCTTTGCACCAAGTAAAAACACATGCCCGGGATAAAAAAAGTGTGAAATATCAACCCCCTCACTTACTTTTTTTATTGTCCTACACCTCTCAACAGCAGAAATACCCGTTCCTTTTCCATAATCAACTGGTATAAAAAAATTAGTTTTTGCTCCATTATTTGGTAGTCTAAAAAAACCTTTACCTAATAAATTTTCTTCATCTGTGGCAAGGCAAAGTAATCCCCTACCTTCTTTTAAGAAAAAATTTATTACCTTCTCATCACATACTTGCGCTGGAATAAATAAATCCCCCTCTAATTCCCTTTCACTATCAATTAATATGAATGGTTTCAATTCTCTCCCCTCCCATATCTTGCAAAAATATCTATTTCATAGTTTACAAACTCACCAACTCTTAAATATTTTAAATTTGTATTTTCAAAAGTATGGTATATTACTTGTACTTCAAAAACATCTAAACTTACATTTGAAATAGTTAAACTTATACCATTTAAAGCTATTGACCCCTTTCTTACGACTGCATATCTTTCTTTTGGAAGAGAAAAATACATATAAATACTTGAATTTTTCCTAATGCTTTTCACAAATCTTATCATTCCATCAACATGTCCCAACACAAAATGACCATTCACCCTATCACCAATTTTTAATGCGCGCTCAATATTTAAATATCTTGAAAAGGAAATATTTGTAACTTTTTTAGTTTCGTCTCCTATATCAAAATAATATTTATTTCCAACACTTTCTTTGACAGTCAAACAAGCGCCATTAACACTTACACTTTCACCAATCTTACATTCAAATGGTAATTCTATCTCAATAACACTTTCTTTAAATATAAATCTATCAGTACAAAATTCGACAATTCCACTAAACATTTCTTACTACCTCCAAATAAATTTCATTGTTTAATTTTAAAACCTTTCTAATATTAAAAGCTCTTTTCTCATCAACAAATTTTTTCACACCTTTAAACGGTGAAAGCCCATTTCCAAAAAATTTTGTGGAATAAAATAGATGCATTTCATCCGCATAATCAAAAAATTGAGATAAAACATCTGCTCCACCTTCAATTAAAACTGAATCAATTCCCAAACTGTACAACCTTTTTAAAATACTTTCTGGATCTGTTTCAGGGTAACATTCCATTTTATTTATACAATTTTTCGAAAAAACTATAGTCCTTGCGGTTTCATCATATATATTAAGTTCTTTTCCAAAGGTAATTCCATTTTTATCTAATACAACTCTTACAGGGTTTCTCCCTCCATTTCTACAAGTTAATCTAGGGTTATCCTTTAATACTGTATTAGCCCCAACCATAATACTTGAGAAAAAATTTCTCAAAGAATGCGAAATTTCAAAATTTTCTTTTGTAATCCACTTTGAATTTCCCAAAGAATCTGTTATAAACCCATCTAAAGTCATTGCTACCTTTAAAGCAACATACGGAATTTTTTGAGTAATATACTTTAAAAAAACCCTATTAAGATATCTTGCTTCATCTTTAAGAAGCCCAATATGTACTTCTATACCGTTTTCCCTCAATTTTTTTACACCTTTTCCATTAACTAGTGGATTTGGATCAAGGATGGAAATATAAACCTTTGAAATTCCAGAAGAAATTATTAAATCAGTACATGGAGGTGTTTTTCCATGGTGGGAACAAGGTTCAAGGTTAACGTATAATTCACTATTCCTAAGATCCTCTTTCGCATTTAAAATGGCATTTCTTTCTGCATGAAAACCTCCGTATTTTTCATGATAACCCGTACTTATAACTTTCCCATTTTTTACAATTACCGCACCTACTAGTGGATTTGGCGAAACTTTTCCAATACCTTTCTTTGCAAGCTCAATGGCAAGCTTCATGTATTCTTCCAAGAAAAATCCCTCCTTTACTAGGAGGGAGAGGTAAATGCATACTATTGCATTGTCCTCTCCCATCCGGACTTTAACCGTCGGCTCCGGAATTTCACCGGATCAACCCTTAACGGGCTCGCGGGCTTTCACCGCCGGTCGGGACTCTCACCCTGCCCCGAGGACTCTAAATATATTATACAACAAACTACTTAGAATTCAAATTTATTTACTTGTTCTCTTAAGCTTAATACTTCATTGGACAATACTTTTATACTTTCTAAAAGTTCTTTTGCTATATCCAAGCTCTTATCTGCTACATTGTACACATCATCCGATTTTCTTTCCACATCTTGTGTTTGTTTTAAAATTTCAGTTGCAGCACTATTCATTTCTTCAACTGACGCATTTTGTTCCTGTGAATGTGCTGCAAGTACATCTACAACGGAAGATAATTTGTTAAACGACTCAAAAATATCATTAAAGACCTTAGAAAGTTGCTTCATACTCTCTTGAGATACATTAAACTCCTTATTCATTTCTTCTGTCTCTACATTTATTCCATTTGTTTTTTTATCTAAATTTTTAATTGTTTCAGAAATAGTATTTGTTGCTTCTTTAGTTTCTTCCGCTAATTTTCTAATTTCATCTGCAACAACGGCAAATCCCTTCCCTGCTTCCCCGGCACGGGCTGCTTCAATGGCGGCATTTAACGCAAGTAAATTTGTTTGTTCTGCAATCTCTCTAATTGTTATTACTATCTTTTCTATATCTTTTGTTAAGTTAAGAAAATCCTCTATCTTTGTGTTTAACATTTTATATCTTTTCACAACATTTTCATTGATATTCTTTACTTTATCTAAACTTTCAATACCCATTTTAGAATTTTCTACCAACTTATTGTTAATCTCCAATGTTTCAGAAGCCGTACTATTCAATACAGTCGCTTGATTTGCTAACTCCTCCAAACTTGCGGTAATTTCCTGAACCGCCGCACTTATCTTTTCAACTGAAACCTTTTGTATCCTCGCACTTTTCTCTGTATTTTTAATAAAATCCAACAATTTTTCAAATCCATCACTTGCAGACCCTGAAACTTCACTTGATTTTTCAGAAGCATTGTTAACATCAACCAATATTTCTTTTAATCCTCTAATCATATTAGACAACTGCAATGATATATCTTTAAACTCATCATTCGAATTGATATTAAACCTGTAATTAAGTTTACCTTTCGAATAATATCTCATAGCATCCTTTATAATATCAACAGGCTTTAAAATAATTTTATTTAAAACATACAAAAACACGGCAAGTAATATATTCAAGATAATACTAATAGTTGAAACCTTCCAACTATTTTGGCTTGTGAGAACTCCTTTAAAATACAAATATCTAATCATAATAGGTCCAATCCACAGTGAAACAGAAAGAACTGAAATTAAAACTTTCGTAGAAATACCTATTTTAAATTTATCAAAATTTTCCTTAATTTCTTCAAAATTTAAAACTCTTGAATACAACAACAAAAACAAAGCAACAATATTAACATTAATTGCTATTGCCCCACTTAATCTTAACGCTAAAGCCTCAGAAGGAAGCTCTCTAATCTTCTCTGCAAATAATCCAACAAATGTTGCTGCTAAAAAGTTAACTAAAAACAAAACAATAGATGAAAATACGGGAATATTAAATTTTGCATTTTTAGCATTCCAGTAAACTAAGAATACTGTTGGAAAACCAAAAATTACAAGTGAAATCAAATAACCTGTAAGAAAAATCGATACAGGATAATTTCTAAGCCCAGAAAAAACATAGTAAGAAAACATCAAAAAAGGAAAATCAAGCACCAACAAAATAAAAAGGGTTAAATTTGCAACTTTTCTTTCCATTTTTTCACCCTCTTAGATAGATTTTTTTATTTTATTTTAACAATTTACAAAAATTCTTAAGTTAATTTTGTATAAAAAAGAAAATCACAGAAATGTAACAATATATTTTACACTTGTTTTTTTAATGCAAGTTCTAATGTCTTCCAAGAAAGCAAAAAGCATTTTATTCTCATAGGATAGTTTCTTATATCTTCAAGTTCTTTTACAATCCCCAATTTTTCTTTTTCAAAATCTTCACCTTTTACCATCGCATAGACATTTTTCAAAATATCTAATGCTTCATCTTTATCTTTTCCAATTACACTTTCAAGCATTATATTTGCCGATGCCTGGCTTATTGCACAACCTATACCTTCAAATTTTCCATCAACAATCTTTCCATTTTCAAACTTTAGATAAAGTGTTATTTCATCACCACAAGATAAATTTTTTCCTTCCTCTACAACATCGGCATCTTTAAGCTTTCCCTTGTATTTTTTTAATTTAGAATAATCCATAATAAGTTCAGAATACATCAAACCACTCCTTTATCTTATTGATTGCCATCGCCAATATATCAATTTCTTCTAGAGTGTTGTATGCATAAAAGCTTGCCCTACAAGTACTATTTGGAAATACATCTAAACAACTTTGAGTCTTTAATATTTTCATAAGTGGTTGTGCACAATGGTGGCCGCTTCTAACTGCTATACCAAATTTTTCATCCAACAAATGTGCAACATCATGCGGATGTACACCGTTAATATTAAAGCTTACAATTCCCAACTGATTTTCATTTAATGGTCCGTATAATTCTACATCTTTTATCTTACTTAACTTTTCAATTGCATATTGCGTTAATTTTTTTATGTGCTCTTCTAAATTCTCAAAACCAACACCTTCTAAATACTCCAAAGCAAATAATAATCCAGCAATTCCCCCAATATTTGGAGTTCCCGCTTCAAATTTGTATGGAAGCACATTAAACGTTACATTATCTAATCCCACTTTATCAATCATTTCACCACCGTATAAAAATGGTTCCATCTTTTCTAAAAATCCCTTTTTTCCCCACAAAACCCCAACACCACTTGGTCCCAACATTTTATGGGCTGAAAAGGCCAAAAAATCTATACCTAACTTTTTAACATCTATTTTTTTGTGAGGAATGTACTGAGCACCATCTACCAACAATATTGCATTTGGAAATTTTTCCCTAATTTTTTCTATATCTATAACCTGTCCTGTGACATTTGATTGGAAAGTTACAGCAATTATTTTTGGTTCTTTTTTTACATTAAAATCTTCAATCTTTAACTCGCCAAATCTTCCCGTTGGAGCGACCACATCTACATGAAAGTTGTGTAATTTTGAAAGTCTAATCCAAGGCACAAAATTTGCATGATGTTCGACCAGAGTAACCAACACACTATCACTACTACTTAACATACCTGATCTTACAAAACTTTCTACAACAAGATTTATAGACATTGTAGTTCCAGAAGTAAATATTATTTCCTCTTCTCTTGCGTTAAGAAACTTTGCAAGCTTTTCTCTCGTATACTCTAGCATCTGAGTTGACTCAGATGCTAAAGTATGTACCGCTCTATGAACATTTGCATAATTGTTTAAATAAAAATTTGATAACCTTTCAATAACAAGTTTTGGTTTCAAAGTGCTTGCAGCACTATCAAAGTAAATTAGTTTATTTCCATTTATTTTTCTATCCAAAGCAGGAAAATCATCCCGTATACTCCTCGAGAGCATCTTTTACCAGCCCCTCCACACTGAAATTAGATAACTCATTTATAAGTGTTTCAAAGATACCATTTAAAATATACTTTTTCGCCTCTTTCTCGCTAAATCCCCTACTCATTAAATAAAAAACAGCCATTTCATCTAGCGGCGAAGAACTTGCAGCATGTGAAGCCGTAACTTCATTTTCGTCTACTAACAAGCTTGGAATTGCCTCCATTTTTGAATTCTTTGAAAGAAGGATACACTTTTCAGATTCTTCTGCTTCACTATTTTTGGCACCTTTTTTCAAATCAAGTATACCACGAAAGACAACTTTTGCATTATCCATTAAAGCTCCTTCAGCATTTACAGAACCTTTATTCTCCATACCAACAAATCTTAAAAGATACAACAAATCAAATATTGCATTATTTTTACCCAAAAAGTAAGGTTTTACTTCTACATTTGCCTTTTCACCATTCATCTTTATTCCTAAATACCCAGCAACTTTTCCTGAACCAATATATATGTCCCTAACAACCACACTTGAATTATTTCCCGTCCAAATAAACATGTTATCCACACTAAAAGACAATTTTTGAGTAACATGTATATTGTACAAAGTAAGACTTGCTCCATCATTTACAATAAACCTTGCCGTGTTGTTAGAAAATTTATCCGTATTAATTATTCTAACAAGGCTAAATTTTCCATCTATATTATAAACATCGTTTGTAATTTCATTATTATATTCCTTTTTCAATTCAAGTTTGTCATTTACCGTTAAATAATCTCCTTTTGAGGAAAACACATCTGAAAGAAGCACAAATTTTCTATGTGTCCCTTCAAAATCATCTATATTTATATCAAAATTCACATCTTTAAAATAATCTACGTACTTGTACTCTGGTAAATTTATACTATTAAGTTTTAATCTTCTCCACTTTGGAAAACCAATTTCCTTGTATTCTCTGTATTTATTCTCTATATACTTTCTTAAATATTTATTGTCAATATTTTTCAACACTGAGGATATACTTTTATAATCTTCGTTGAAAAATTCCTCTGGTTTTGATACAACGGTAATTTCATCTTTTAAAATTAATTCTAATGTTTTTTCCATATATAACACCTCACCCTATAGATGATTCTATTTCCATTTCTATTAACCTATTTAACTCGACTGCATACTCAAATGGCAAACTACTTACAATAGGTTCAATAAATCCCTTGACTATCATGCTCTTTGCCTCTGTTTCACTTAATCCCCTAGACATTAGATAAAAAATTTGTTCATCTTTTATTCTACCTATCCTTGCTTCATGCCCTATATCCGCATCATTGTTGTAAACCTCAATAATCGGAACTGTATCACTCTTTGAATTATTATCAAGCATCAGAGCTGTACATTGTACGTGTGACTTACTCTTCCTTGCATCTTTTGCAACCCTTAAAAGACCTCTATAAAACGCCCAGCCACCACCTACGCTAATACTTCTTGCATCAATGGTAGAGCTTGTATACGGTGCAAGGTGAACTACTTTCGAACCAGTATCCATGTGTTGCCCTGGGCCTGCATAGGTAATACCTAAACTTTCTGCTTTTGCACCTTTTCCTTTTAAAATAGTCATAGGATATAGCATTGTCTTCATACTACCTAAAGATCCAGAAACCCAAGACATAACTCCATCTTCTTCTACAATTGAGCGTTTTGTATTTAAGTTATAAGTATTTTTACTCCAATTTTGTATTGTCATATACTTAACCTTTGCATGTTTTTTTACATAAATTTCCACCATACCCGTATGCAAATTAATTACGTTATATCTTGGTGCAGAACAACCTTCTATAAAAGTAACTTCAGAACCTTCATCTGCAACAATTATTGTATGCTCAAGCTGGCTCATCCCTGGATTACTCATGAGAAAATATGCCTGAAGAGGCATAGGTACTTTTACTCCTTTTGGAACATACAAAAATGTTCCACCACTCCAAATAGCACCGTGCAATGCCGCAAATTTATGATCATGTGCCGGGACTAGTTTCATAAAATATTCTTTTACAAGATCAGGATACTTTTTTACAGCACTTTCCATATCGAGAAAAATAATACCCAAACCTTCCAACTCTTTCTTTATATTCTGATACACTATTTCAGAATCAAATTGGGCTCCCACACCAGCAAAATATTTTCTTTCGGCTTCTGGAATACCCAACTTATCAAATGCCTTTTTAATTTCTTCTGGAACTTCATCCCAAGTTGTATTTTTAGAAGCTTTAGGTTTTATATAAGGAATTATCTTATTCAAATCAAGTCCTGAAATATCCACGCCAAACCTAGGATTATGCCATTTTTGAAAAATCTCCAACGACCTTAATCTATGTTCTCTCATCCATTTTGGTTCTTCCTTAATATCTGAAATTTCCTCAATTATCTCAGAAGTTAATCCGGGTAAACTTACATATTCTGGTTCAATCTCGGCAATATAGTTAAACTTTTCTTCATTACTCTTCATATCAAACATAATTTCACCCCACTATTGTTGTATAACCTTTTTTCTCAATCTCGTCTGCCAAAGAAAAGTTTCCACTTCTCACTATCTGTCCATTTGTGTATACGTGCACCCTATCTACATCTAAATAATTTAAAATTCTCTTGTAATGTGTAATGATTAATACACTTGTCCCCATTTTTCTAATTTTATTTATTTGAGAAGCAACTATCCTTAATGCATCCACATCAAGTCCAGAATCAATTTCATCTAAGATTAAAAGCCTTGGTTTTAAAAATCTTGCCTGTAAAATCTCTCCCTTTTTCTTTTCACCACCAGAAAATCCCACATTCAAAAACCTATTTAAAAAATTATCAGATACCACAAGCTCGCTTAAAATAGATTGTATTCTTTCATTTAAAACTTTGTATGACTCGCTATCACCGTGAATTTTTCTATAAGCTGTTAAAAGAAAATTGTTAAATTTTACCCCATCAATTTCATATGGGTTTTGAAAAGTCATAAAAATACCCTTTTTAGCACGTTCATCTGTTGTAAGATCTTTAATACTTTCACCATCAAAGAGTATATCTCCTTGATCTACTTTATATTTTGGATTTCCCATAATAACATTTGCAAGTGTAGACTTTCCCGAACCGTTTGGCCCCATTATAGCGTGTAACTCTCCAGTAGAAATCTCAAGATTTACACCATTTAATATCTTTACATCTTCATCTCTAACAGATACGTGTAAATTTTTAACCTCTAATATTTTTTTCATAAGTATATACCTCCTTAATTAGTCTTTCCTAATTAAAGTATAACATATTAATTTTTTTAGGTCAACAAAAATAAAGAAACATCAAAAACACCTAAATTATTTAAAAATTTTTTACATTCCATAAAACTTAAAGCAAGGAGGGAATCCGCATGAAACTAACCGGAAAAATTCTTATATTAATAACAACATTAGTTCTAGGAAGTTTTTTAGTATTAACACTTATAACAAATAAAACTGTGAGTAAATCCTTAATTCAAAGTTATGACGAAAAATTAACAGCTGTAGTTAAAAAAACAAATTTTGTCCTTAGTAAATATTTTGAATCAATTCATATAACATCATACAATTTGTCAGTTATGAATTTAGAACCTTTCATACGTATTAAAAAAGGCTATTAATTAAAACAACTTCACATCTAACTTTTTTTATTCCTTTTACAATAACATCTCGAAGTTCAGTACAAATAAAAGTCTCCAAGTAATTGTTGAAAAATTTTTTAAACATCTTTATTTTCACCTTTTATTTGAAGAAATAAAAAAATGGCTTCGGCAAAATACCGAAGCCATTTTATTTGAAAAATCAATAATTTCTTAATTTTCAAAATTCTTATTAATATTCTGGCATTTCTGGTACTGGTGGGTTATTTTTTGGTTCTGGTTTTTCAACTACCAATACTTCTGTTGTCAAGAGCATACCTGCTATAGATGCTGCGTTTTGCAATGCACTTCTTGTAACTTTTGCAGGATCTATAATTCCGCGTTCAAACATATCACAGTATTCGCCATGTAATGCGTCAAATCCATATGCTGGATCATCATTTTCAAGAACTTTGTGAATGATGATTGCACCATCGTAACCTGCATTCTTTGCAATCTGTTTAATAGGAGCAACTAATGCTTCATATACTATTTTTGCACCAATCTTTTCGTCTCCATCAAGTTCGTCTACTACTTTTTCAACTGATTTTCTTGCTCTTAATAAGGTAATTCCTCCACCAGGAACTATACCTTCTTCAACAGCAGCTCTTGTTGCGCTTAATGCATCTTCGATTCTGTGTTTCTTTTCTTTTAATTCTGTTTCTGTTGCAGCTCCTACTTTAATCACTGCTACTCCACCAGCGAGCTTTGCCATTCTTTCTTGTAATGTTTCCTTTTCATATTCTGAAGTTGTTTGTTCAATTTGTGCCTTTATTTGAGCAATTCTCTTTTTAATTTCTTCTTGATCACCATGTCCACCAACTATTATAGTTTCATCTTTTTTAACCCTTACTACATCTGCCTTACCAAGATCATTTAATGTGAGATCTTCAAGGTTAATTCCAACTTCTTCACTTGCAACAATACCACCGGTAAGAATTGCAATATCTTGAAGCATTGCCTTCCTTCTGTCACCAAATCCAGGTGCTTTTACAGCTACGGTATTCAATGTGCCTTTAAGTTTGTTTAAGACCAATGTTGTTAATGCTTCTCCTTCAACATCTTCAGCAATAATTACTAATGGTTTACCAGTTTGAGCAACCTTTTCAAGGATTGGAATCAATGGCTTGATATTGGAAAGTTTCCTGTCCGTAATGAGAATAAATGGTTCATTGTAAACAACTTCCATCTTCTCAGGGTCTGTAACAAAATATGGAGAAACGTAACCTCTATCAAATTGCATACCTTCTGTAAACTCAACAAATGTTTCAATTGATTTGCTATCTTCAACTGTAATTACTCCATCTTCTCCTACTTTTTCCATTGCCTCTGCAATCAATTTTCCAATTTCTTCACTATTTGCACTAATGGATGCAACATGTGCTATATCATTAGAACTAGACAAGCTCTTTGAAATCTTTTTAATTTCTTCAACCGCTGCTGTAACCGCTTTATCAATACCCTTTTTCACAAGAATTGGATTTGCACCAGCTGTTACATTTTTAATTCCCTCTTTAATCATCGCTTGAGCCAATACAGTAGCTGTTGTTGTACCGTCACCTGCTACATCGTTTGTTTTACTTGCAACCTCTTTAACAAGTTGTGCACCAAGATTTTCAAATTTATCCTCAAGTTCTATTTCTTTTGCAATTGAAACACCGTCATTTGTAATAGTTGGACTTCCCCAAGATTTTTCAATAACTACGTTTCTTCCTTTTGGACCTAATGTAATTTTTACTGCATCTGCAACAGCATCAACACCTCTTTCAAGAGCTCTTCTTGCTTCTTCACTAAATCTTAACATTTTTGCCATTCGTGTCACCTCCTCATTAGTCTTCTATTTTTGCTAAAATATCTTCAACATCGATGATAATGTACTCTTCGTCCTCAATCTTTATTTCTGTTCCGGAATACTTAGAAAAGATTACCTTATCACCAACTACAATATCAACATCCGAATCTTCCAAATTACCCACAGCAACAACCTCTGCTTTCATGGGTTTTTCCTTAGCTGTGTCAGGAAGTACAATTCCTCCTTCTGTTCTTTTCTCCTCTTGAATTGGCTTTATCAAAAGTCTTGAACCAAGTGGTTTAACTTTCATATCCTTACCCCCTTTCAAAATTTTATTGTCACTCTTAAGCGTTGACTGCTAATTTTAGTTTACCAAAAATATCGAAAATGTTAAGCTCTATTTTGGACAAATATAAGAAACTAACAAATATTATTTTTAAATAAGTGCATATTTCTTTGTATTTCTCACTTTTACATAACAAAAAAAAGGAAGGGAGGCATCTAGCCTCCCTTCTGGTGGAGCCGATGGGATTCGAACCCACTGCCTCTACCGTGCCATGGTAGCGCTCTCCCAATTGAGCTACGGCCCCTAACCAAGTATAATTTATCATATTTTAAACATTTAGTCAATATGCTTAATTTTTATTTGTAGGACAAACCTTTTGACACATTCCACAACTTACACATTTTTTCTCATCTATTGTTAATTTTAAAGGTGCTACCTTTCCACCTACAGTTAGTAAAGTACCGTACGGGCACAACTTTTTGTGCCAAAATTCTTCTTCAAAAAACAAGGTAATAAGCGTGGCAAATCCAATAACGTACAACAAAACGTTTAATTTTACTTTTAAAAGCCTTGTTCCAACAAACAACATAATAAAAGCAACAAGCATAACATACCTTAATATATTGATCTTAGGCGCTTTGAATCTTTTTATATTCAATTTCTTATAAATAAAGTTTATAGGCTTAAATATTGTGTTAATTGGGCATATAAAGCCACAATAGAATCTTCCGAAGAAAAGTGATAAAAACAAACTAATTCCAAATATAAAAATCCATTTTAATAAAATATTATTTTTCAACAACCAAAAAAACAAAACAAAAAATACGATCTCCATAATATACATAAATTTTCTCATTACAAACACCACCTTCTTAACTTTTGATTGCACTTTTTGCATCTCAAGTATTATACCATACTAAAATTCTGTGTTAGAATAGTAGTAAGGGGGAGAAAACTTGGATATCTTTTCAAGAATTAAACCTAATGTAAACACAAACGAACTTTCTACAGACACACTTGCGTATATTGGTGATGCAGTGTTTAATTTGTATGTTAAATTACACTATTTTAAAAAAACCTCTGTAAAAAAACTACACAAAAATACACAATCTGTAGTAAACAGAAATTATCAATCAATACTCCTTGACAAAATCCTTCCCCACCTAAGTGACGAAGAATTTTCCTATGTAAAAAGAGGGATTAATAGCAAAGGTGCTGGAAAATACGGTAATGATCCCGCATATCGTAAAAGCACAGGTTTTGAAGTATTAATTGGCTTTCTTTATCTCAAAGATGAAGAAAGACTTTACAAATTACTTTCGGAGGTGTTAGAATGAGCCGCTCAATCATTATCGATGGTTCTGTTATTTACACCAATTACAGTCAAATTATGGGACATAAAAAATTCGAGGCACTTTTAAAAGAATTCATTGAAATTCTCGTCGAAAAAAATAGTCCACTACTACAAGCCCTTTCCCCTTTTAAATTTGGAGATGAGTATGATACAAAAAGAATAGCTGAATACTTTAATCTTCTTACTATGAGAAATTTAAAAGAATTATCCCATATTTTAAGTTACACTAATCCCGTACAATTGGAAAAATTTATAGAAGCGTTTTATACTTTCTGGCGCTCAAAACACAGATTTATGATTCGTAATGAAAAATATGTAAATGATTACAACAGAAGGGCAAGCGTAGAATATACTATGACAATGGTCGCTGATCAATTTAAGGCTGTTATTAAAAATTTATACCGGCAATTATTATCCAATATAACCAATGAATTTCCCAAAGTTATGAGACAACTTCCAAGTGGAGCTCAAGCAATGTTTTTATACGACTATGTCAAATGTGAAAACTTCAATTTGAACTGGATGGAGAAAATTCCCACAATTTGGGGAGCAATTTTTGACCCACCTGCAATATTCTACACGAAATCCAACAAAAGAAAGGGAATTATACCCGTAGTTGAAAAAAATATAATAGATAAAATTGAGTTATCTTCCAATGAATGGTTTAGAATACCGATATTTGTAGGAAAACTACTATTTTTTAACTTTGTTCACAAAGATTTTCTTGCTCACGGTGCAGGATTGGCAAATCTATTTGAAATTGCCTCCCCAAAAGATATCAAAAACAGAAAACCCGATGGCATAATTATTTTTGGAATTTCACCAGACAAAATACCAGATTACACAGACGAATGGAAAAATGCTGTAGTCTTCAAAGAAAAAAATCTATACGTTGGAGTTATCCCAAATTTAGATGAAAACGATTATTTTGGATATATGAAAAAAACAACACTTACTGTTCACAACCTCATTATGATAGACAATGGAAAACTTCCAATACATGGTTCCATGGCAAAAATCACTCTAAAATCCGGGAAAAGTGCTGTTGCAATGTTCTTAGGAGACAGTGGAGCAGGAAAGAGTGAAACTTTAGAAGCACTAAATAGGTTAGATGAAGTAGCAGATGTAAATATTATCATCGATGATATGGGAAGTCTAAGTATAGAAAACAACAAAGTCGTGGCATATGGAACTGAAACAGGAGCATTTGTAAGACTTGATGACCTTCCACCAGGTTATGCATACCACACTATGGACAGAAGTATATTTATGAATCCAGATAAAATAAATGCAAGAGTCATTGTTCCTTTTAACAATTACAAAGAAATAGTTACACCAACAAAAATCGATTTCTTGTTTTATGCTAACAACTACACAGAAGTTAAAAATAACGAGGAAAGAATAAAATTTTTTGACTCGTATGAAGAAGCACTAAAAGTCTTTTCTGAAGGGAAAAGGATGGCAAAAGGCACAACCGCTGAAATTGGAATCACCACTTCTTATTTTTCAAATCCATTTGGTGCAATTCAGATGCGAGAAAAACATGAAAAGATAGCTGAGAAATTCTTTAAAAAACTATTTGAAACGGAGGTGAAAGTAGGTGAAATAAGGACGATGCTTGGGATAAAAGGATATGAAAAGAAAGGTACTATCCTTGCTGCAAAAGCATTACTAAAATTAATTGAAAAGAAGGGGTGAAATAGTGTTAAGTAAAGATCTGATAAAAGACATTATAGGCACAGTTTTAAAATACGGTGGTGACTTTGCAGAAGTATTTATTGAAAACAAATACGAAAACAGAATAGAACTTGCAGATGGTTTTATTCAAAAAGCAAATACAAATAACATTTCGGGAATAGGTATACGGGGGTTTTTGGGAAATAAAGCTATATACGCATACACAAACATCTTTGAAAGGGACAATCTTCTATCTGTAGCCAAAAGAGTTGGAGAGGCACTTTCCGAAACAAAAGTTTCCAACTTAAAGTTGGACTTTGATGACAAAAAAATAAAAAACAGACATCTAATACATTTTTATCCAATGGAAATTGATAAAACAGAAAAGGCTAAAATAATGAAAACGGCATACCATGCAGCCAAAAATTTCTCGAATTTAATAAAGCAAGTACTTGTTTGGTACTGGGAGTATGATCAAGAAATTTTAGTTGCAAATTCAGAAGGTACCTGGGCAGAAGATAGAAGGGTCAAAACAAGGTTAATGATAAACACCGTCGCAGAACATAATGGAAATATGGAGCGTGGATTTTATGGACCAGGGGCTGGTATGGGATTTGAATTTTTTAATACTATCGATGTAGAAGAAGCCGCAAAAAGAGCGGCAAGAATAGCCGTTAGAATGGTAGATGCCGAACCTGCACCAGCTGGGAAAATGCCTGTAGTTATCTCAAATGAATTCGGTGGAGTTATCTTCCACGAAGCGGTAGGACATGCACTTGAAGCAACTTCTGTAGCAAAAGGTGCTTCAGTATTTGCTGGAAAGTTAGGACAAAAAGTTGCGGCAGAATGTGTATCTGCAGTTGATGATGCAACAATTCCAAATGGATGGGGTTCTGCAAATGTGGATGATGAGGGAACACCAACAAGAAGAAATCTTTTAATCGATAAAGGTATACTTGTTGGATATCTAATAGATAAACTTGGAGCAAGAAGAATGAATATGGAAAGTACCGGTAGTGCTAGAAGACAAGACTATACATTTGCACCTACTTCAAGAATGAGCAACACATTTATACTCCCTGGAAAATACTATCCCGAAGAGATTATAGCTGCTACCGAGTATGGACTTTATGCGAAAACAATGGGAGGAGGCTCTGTAATGCCTGGTACAGGTGAGTTTAACTTTGCTGTAATGGAGGCCTATTTGATAGAAAATGGAAAAATTACAAAACCTGTGAAAGGTGCAACCCTTATTGGAAAAGGCTATGAAATTATACAAAAAATAGATATGGTAGGTAACGACATAGCAAGAGGTCAAGGGGTTTGTGGTTCAATATCCGGCGCTGTACCCGCAGATGTGGGACAACCTACAATCAGAGTTTCAGAAATACTTGTCGGGGGGCGAAATAAATGAATTTAAAAGAATTTAAAGATAAACTTTTTGCGCTTGCAAAGAAAAATGGTTTCGAAGCACAAGTAGAATTTTCTGAAAAAATGGAATTTATGGTTTCATATGCAAACGATGATATTGATCAGTATAAAGATGCATCAAATTCTAGAGTAACTATAAAAATACTAAAAGATGGAAAGATAGGAAAGAGCTTTTCCGAAAGATTTGACGATCCAGAAGCTTTATTCAACGAAGCACTTTCTAATTGGAAAATAACAGATACAGAAGATGAAAATTTCTTTTACGATGGAAAAGGAAAATACCTTGAAATGAAAACTTATGATGGAAATTTCGAAAAAACTCCTGTTAAGGAAAAACTTGACTTTGTAAAAAAACTTTACAACAGCGCAAAATGTGATGAAAGAATTGTAACAGTACCAAATGCCGTATTTCAAAATTTAAAAATTTCAAAGTCAATTTCAAATACTCTTGGATTAGATATTTCATCCACAATGGATGGTGGATTTTCATATGCTATATCAATATCAAAAGATGATAACACACATTCTGGATTTTGGTTTGAAATAGGCAAAAGATTTGAAGATTTATCTCCAGAACAAATTGGTAAAAAAGCTTGTAAAGAAGCTTTAAGCCTTTTAGGGGCAAAACCTGTAAAATCTGGCAAATATAGAGTAATAATCAGAAATACCGCATTTGAAGAGCTTTTAGGACTTTTAAAGAGTATGATTTCCGCCGAAAATGTCCAAAAAAATATATCTCCACTAAAGGGAAAAATAAATGAAAAGATTGGAAACACTATTTTAAACATTAAAGATCTGCCATATGTTGAAGGAAGTATAAATAACAGACCATTTGATGATGAAGGTGTTCCAACAAAAGAAACAGTTATAATTGAAAATGGTGTTTTAAAAAGCTACCTATACGATTTAAAAACTGCAAAAAAGGATAACGTTGAATCTACTGGAAATAGTTTAAATGGATCAATTGAACCAATAAATTTGGTAATAGAAAGTGGTAATTATTCATTTAATGAACTTGTAAACAAACTAGATAACGGCATTATAATAATCAGCATTGATGGTATGCATTCAGGTGCAAATCCCGTGTCCGGAAATTTCTCATTAGGTGCAAGAGGATACAAAGTTGAAAACGGAGAAATTGTACATGCAGTTGAACAAATCACTATATCTGGTAACTTCATAGATTTACTAAATAAAATTGAAAGTGTGGGAAACGATTCTAAAGATTTTGGTGGTGTAATAACCCCCAGTATCTTAATTAGTGAACTCGATATTGCAGGAGAATAAGGTCCACGACAAAGTCGTGGACTTTTTTATTTACAAAACTTAAGTTTTAGATTAAAATAGGTATAGCAACCACAAGGGGGGAAAGTTGTGAAATTTCCCAGGTTAGTTATTAGTTTAAAAAAAATAGAAGAAAATGCAAAAAAAGTATTAGACATGTTAAACAAACACAATATAGAACTTGTCGCTGTTACGAAATTGGTATTGGGTGATCCAAAAATTGCTAAAACACTTAAAGATGTGGGAATCCAAAAAATTGGTGAATCAAGACTTGATAATATTGAAAAAATGATCAAAAACAAAATTTCAGGTCCATTTCAACTTCTTAGAATACCTATGCTTTCAGAACTTGATAAAGCAGTCCTTTTGGTTGATGAAATATTAATTTCCGATGAAACAACTGCATTAAAAATTGATGAAATAGCACAAAAATATGATAAAAATATTGAATTGATATACATGATAGATGTGGGAGATTTAAGAGAAGGTGTATGGTTTGAAAATGCATGTAAAACAATTGAAAATATAGCCAAAAAGCTTAAAATGGCAAAATTAAGTGGCATTGGAACAAATGTAGGATGTTTTGGTGGTATACTCCCAACAAAAGATAATTTAAACACACTTGTTGGAATTAAAAAATATTTAGATGATAAATTAAACACTAATTTAAAAATTTCCGGCGGAAGTACTGTAACACTAAAATTAATTGAAAGTGGAGAACTTCCCGAAAAAATCAATCAATTTAGAATTGGAGAAGGTATCTTACTTGGAACAGATGCAACCGGTCATAGAGATATCCCCTATTTATCTCAAAACACGGTCATATTAGAAGCAGAAGTAATTGAAGTTGATTACAAACCATCTGTACCAGTAGGGAAAATAGGAAGAGATTCAATGGGAAGAATTCCAGAATTTGAAGACAAGGGATGGCGAAAAAGAATTATTCTTGCAATAGGAGAACAAGATATAGATCCAAATGGATTAAAACCTTTCGACAAAAGACTTGAAGTTTTGCACGCCTCAAGTGATCACACAATAATAGATTACACCGAATCTGAAGTGAATTATAAAATTGGAGATATATTAAAATTCAAATTATCATATGGAGCAGCACTACGTGCATTTACAAGCCCTTTTGTAAAAAAAATATACCAATAAAAAAACTCTCTGGCCAACAGAGAGGTTTATATTTCGTCTAATTCCAAAAATGCAACCCTTAATTTTCCAACCAAAAATATGAAAAAGTTCTCCTTATTTCTCCTTTTTACCTCATAACCTAAGTTTTCTATAAATTCTTGCCACTTATCAAGATTTCTAACTAAAAACAATGTATTTAATCTTGAAAATTTTTCTCCTCTTTTAATATAAGCTGTTCTGGAAACTATATAGGCACTCCCAACTTTTCTTACGGGAATGGATAATTTATTAAAAAATTCCAAAACAGGATTTAAGTTATCCACCACCTCAATAGAAAGGATAGTTCTTAGATCACCACTTTCTGATATGTAGCGTGCTATATCCTCAATTGTTTTAGTAGAACTATATTTAAATAAATCCATAACATATGGCAAGGAAGGTTGTGCTATTACTTGCCTTGCAACTGCAACGTTTCTAAGTATTTCCACAGAAAGAGGTTTTTTCAATCTTAAATCTACCTTTTTCTGAAGACCTCTTAACATTAAAGCAAGATAAGAGGGTTTAACAGGTAAACCTTCCGATGTTGAAATCAAATATTCATCCTTTCCCTCATACTTTTTTAACCATTTATCAATAGGTGGGACAATCTCAACAACAAAATTCCCATTTTCCAAATAAATCTCATTTCCTTTAATATCCGTACCCTTTAATTTTACAATCTCACCGGATTTTAACCCTAGTAAACCTGCAAGTCCAACTAGCAAAACATACTTTTCATTACCTTTTTTTGCCATCTTCTCTGCTTCTTTATACAATTTCCAAAAATCCAAATAATTTATCATCTCATATTCTGCTTTCTTATAAGGCACTTTCAAATCTTCAACTACTTCGGAATAAACAAGCGGGTAAAATCTTTGCAAAAAAGATCTCAATGGCACAAAATACTGTCTCCAAGCCGTCGGTTTATAACTTTCCTTTATTTTCTTTAACCACTTCTTTACAGAATCTGTATTTACATTCCCCTCAACAAATTCCAGAAAAGATTCGACCATTGTCATATAATTTCTTTTCGTACTTTCAGATATATTTTGTTTTTCTATGTATTCTATAAATTTATCAAGTTCATATTTTACTTTCAATTCTGGCACCTCCAGAAAAATTTATTAACATTTTGATTATATCATATCAATATTGCGAAATTATTATGTTTTATTTTTCAAAAGTTACAATTCGCTTTGCTAATCTTTCTCTAAGGTAACATTTTAGTAAATAAAACATGCATCACCCAACGAAAAAAATCTATATTTCATTTTTACAGCAATATTATACGCATCTAAAATGAACTCTCTACCTGCAAATGCGGAAACAAGCATAAGTAAAGTAGACTTTGGTAAATGAAAATTTGTAATTATAGCATCTGTTAATTTAAATTCAAATGGCGGATATATGAAAATATCGGTTTTACCATGATAACTTTCTTTTTTATCCAACCTTGCAATAGTTTCTAGGGTCCTAACACTAGTTGTTCCAACTGCAATAATTCTTCCGCCGTTTTTTCTGGTATCGTTAATCTTTTTCACGGTTTCCTTTGGTACGTAATACCTTTCAGAATGCATCTTATGCTCTCTAACATCCTCAACTTTAACAGGTCTAAAAGTTCCCAACCCAACATGTAAAACTAAATCCGCAAACTCTACTCCGTTTTCTTTTATCTTTTCTAAAAGTTCATCGGTAAAATGAAGTCCAGCAGTTGGTGCAGCTACGGAACCTTTTTCTCTTGAGTATATTGTCTGATATCTCTCAAATGGAATTTGATTTTTTATATATGGAGGTAAAGGTGCCATTCCTAATCTGAATAAATCATCATCTGAAAAATTGAACTCTAATATCCTTGCACCCTCTTGTGCCCAATCTTTACATATGCAATATCGATCATCATCAAAATATATTTTTGTTCCTTTTTTTACTTTACTTCCCGGTTTAACCAGTGCTTCCCAAACACCTTCTGAAATTTTTTCAAGTAACAAGATTTCTATTTTTGCACCGGTAGCCTTTTTTCCATAAAGTCTTGCTGGAATTACTTTTGTAACATTTCTTACAAGTAAATCCCCTTCTTTTAAATATTCAATAATATCTCTAAATATCTTATGCTCAATTTCTCTTGTCCTTCTATTTAAAACCATAAGTCTTGATGAATCTCTAGGTTCTACAGGTGATTGGGCTATTAATTCTTCAGGCAAAAAGTAATCAAAATTACTTACATTCAACTAAATCCCCTCCCAGTAAAAGTATGGGGAGGTTTTAAACCTCCCCATCTTTAACTATTATTTTCTCAAACCTAATTTGTGAATTACCTCTTTGTATGCTTCCGGATTCTTATTTCTTAAATATTTTAATATCTTTCTTCTTCTTCCAACTAACTTCATAAGTCCTCTTCTTGAATGATAATCTTTGGGATGTTTCTTCAAATGTTCAGTTAAATGTTTGATCCTTGCAGTTAATAATGCTACCTGAACCTCTGCGCTACCAGTATCTCCTTCATGGATTTGAAATTCCTTAATGATCTCCTCTTTGTTCATATCTTACACCTCCACAACTTATTCCCGCTACCAAGTAGGGGCATCACCCTCAACCGAGTAGGGGTCACATATATGATAACTTAAAAAGTTCGTTAAGTCAATAGCTTCAAAGATTTTTTTAATAGATTTCAAGTTGTACAGCGACACAATTTTGATATTTTAAATAATTATTTCCATTATTTGGTATATGAATTACAAAATTACATAATATTAGTTAAATATACACATGTTTTATCAATGCCATTTCCCTAAAAATATTATAAATAAATGAAAGTTTAAACACCAAACTTTTCAAGTACTTCTTCAAACAAATAATTGATCTTCCAGGGGAACTAATAATTTTATGGTATATTATTCATGAAAGATACTTTAATATAGGAGGAAGAAATATGATAGAAACATACGTCTTTTTCAAAGTAAAAAATGACTTTATTATAGAAAACTCGTCTGAAAAATTACACGGATTATTTTTCAAAATACTAAAAAATACCCAAATAAATACAGAAAAATTACATTCCCAAAAAAATAAACCATTTTCACTCTCACCAGTCTATGAATATGGTTATGATAAATCTATTACAAAATTTTCCAAAAACAAGTATTTCTTTTTTCGCATTGCTTCTATACAAGATGATTTGATACTTTCATTTGTAAAAGCCCTTACATTAAATAGCACAGAATTATTTCTCGATAAATATCCCATCTACATCGATGAAGTTATAACGGAAACATACCAAAATAAAGATATTCAAAATGAAATTACCATAAATTTTGTTTCACCTGTAACTTTTAGGGGACCAAATAATATAAATATCCCCATCCCAGATCCTTTACACATTATAAATTTTCTAAAAAAATATGGAATAAACGATATAGACTATCCTAAAATTACATATATTGAAGGAAAATCTCACGTAATGAAATACTCCTCCTTTAAACTGATTGGTTTTGTTGGAAAAATGAAAATAAAAACACATACCCCTAAATCTTACCTAATATTACACTATCTTGGAACTGGTTATTCTCATGCAAAAGGAATGGGAGTTACTATAATTGATGCTGCAACAACAGCCAATCAAAAAATTCGATATATTTGGAAAAGGTGGGGAATAAATGCGTAAAAAATATCTTCGAATATTAAAAATAATAATATACATTCTAAACCAAAAAGAAGTAACAACCAAAGAACTCTCTGAAAAATTCAATGTAAGCATCAGAACTATCCAAAGAGACTTACACGAAATAGAAAACTTAGGTATAAGTTTAGAAAGAGAAATAGATGGCACAGTAAGAATATTAGAAAACAATCAATTACATCTCAAAGGTTTAAATTTAAACTTAGAAGAAAAAAAAATACTACTTTTGATGATGAATCTTTCAGAAAAATATTTATATGATTTATTCACAGATACAATAAACGAAGTTAAAATAAAATTTATTAATTCTTTAGAACCACAGATGAAAGAATTAAATAAAAAAAGATCTACGTTATATAGATTTCTAAAACAAAGACACGAAAACATAAAATTATGGATAGTAAATTCCATAGAACGTGCCATTTTAGAACAAAGAAAAATAAAAATAAGATACAATCATCCAAAAAAAGGAGAAGAAGAATACGAATTATCACCCTATTTATTTTTATTTTCAAAAAATCATTGGTATCTATTTGCACTTGAATCGAAAAAAAACTTTGAAGGTCTTTTCAGATTATCAAGAATCAAAAAAGTTATATATCTAAACGACAAATTTAAACCTCCAAAAGATTTAGAAGAAAAAATAAATTCAATTTGGGAAACACAATATTCCACTAGAAGATATACTATAAAAATTAAATTTAGCAAAGAAGTCGCACAATTAATAAAAGATACAGCAAGACATCCTTCACAAATTATACAAGAATTAGAAAACGGTGAAATATTATACACTGTTAAAGTAAGCGGTTACAAAGAAATATTATACTGGATACTTAGTTGGGGAAAGGATGCTGAATTAATAGAACCAAAATGGATGAGAGAAAAAATAAAAGAAGAAATATACAAAATGCAGAAAAAATATAACAACAACCTCTGATACTAAATAGTAACCACTTTGTTTCTTAAAATTAATGTATACAGACAAATAAAGTGTCGTTAGCAATTGGTGTAAAACTTGATTTATAAAAAAGATATTTGTTATAATACAAGTAAACCAAAGATTAGGAGTGATAGCATGAATGTAAATTTAAGAAAATTCCTAATAAAAATTCTACAAAACTATCCTCAGAAACACACAAGCGGTTTAAAAAAAGGTATCCCGTTTTCTATACATTTTGCTAATGTTGGGCTTATTGCATATCAAATATCCGAAATTTTGCGAAAAATTGGATATTTTAATTTAGAAGATAGTCACACTGTTTTTATTGCAGCCGTAATTCACGATATGAATAAAATAACCAATACTTCTATGAGAACAGCAGCTATTAGAGAAAACATAATAAAAGTATTAAAAGAGAACTTTTCAGAAAACGAGGATTTCTGGAAAGACAAAATCGATACCATTCAAAACATAATACCTTTACACTCAGTTGACAATCCTGTTGGTTCTAAACTATATATTTCTCAAAAAGAAAAAGTTATGGCAAAAATTATCCAGTTTTCCGATACATTTGATTTATTGGATAGTGCTAACCTTGAATACGATCACAACATTTACAAAAAGCTTTTAAATCTTTTAGAAGAACTAAATTATTACGTCCCTGAATTTAAATACAACTATCTTGTTTATCATTATTTTAATGACTACAGGGGGGTGTTAACAAATTATATAACCGACGAGATTATAAATAAATTTAAAACTACTGTTTTGGCAGTTCCCATTGCAAGATTCAACGATGGAGTAGTCTATTTATGTAACAAAGAAAAATACATTCCAGAATTATTATTTGAAGACATAGTTCTCGAAACACCAAAAAAAGTTTTCCACAAAATATTTTCAATGGATTATACTTTGCAAAAAAAAGGTAATGAAGTATATTTAAGAGAAGGGATATTTAACTTTTCTTTAGACGATGCGTTAACCCACATTATTTTCGTTATCAACAATTTGAAAACTTCAGATAGAAATAAAGTTTTAAAAAAAATCACTGAAGACTACTTAAAAAAATATTTTGGGAATAAAACAAAGAAAACTATGGAAATATATGAAGAATTCGATTTGATTTTTAATTCAACCAAAGAAATCGAAACTATAAAAGAAAAATTAATAAACCTAATAAAAAAACACGAAACACAAAGAAAAATCAAAAATACTTATGTAGACGAGCTAAAAAAATACATTGAAACACGCTTGCATCTATCCAATTTACAAAAAAATAATATCTCTACATTCACCATCAACAAATACGGAAAAAATCCTAAAAAAGTTTGTTCAATTTGTGGAAGTGAATTTGAAGTTTCAGAAGCTATGTCTGCTGAACTTCCAAGAGGAATAAAACCTCAACTTTTTAGTAATATTCTTCCAGCAAACAAAACAATGGATCCAAAAAGAAATATCTGTTCAATTTGTAAATTACAATTTATAGCAAACAAAAATAAAAGTTATTCAGCTGATGAAAAAAACGTATATTATGTCCTTATTCCGTATAATTATTTTCCAGATGAACTTATAAACGAAATAAAAGAAGAATATATATCAATAAAGTCAAATAGTACTAAAGAAAATAAAAGTAAAGACAACGAAAATATCCTTTCGATGTTGGGTATAGAAAGTGAAACAATCGAAGATGGACTATTTGATTATACAAATATAAATATTCCAATAATTAATCCTATAAGATATAAAAACTCAAAAAAATACTCTGAAACAGTGTTTATAGCATATGCCAAAGCACTTTATATTCAAAAAAACTTTCCCGTCAAAATCCTTATTACAGGGTATCCACAACTTTTAGATGAAGACATACGATTTAGTGAAGATATATTAATTCAAGATCTATCTTTCAAACTCAAAAAAACTTCATCTGAAAGGATATTAAAACTTTATGAAATATTTAGAAATAATCCCAAAAACTTCTTTGCCAATAAAAACAATTATTTTTACAAAATTTCCACATCTGAACCATTAACAGCCTTTTCAACATATATAACAAAAGTATTTGAAACCAAAAAAGATAAAAAGGTAATACTAAATATATTTGAGGCATTATTTGGGGGTGAAAAAATGGAGTATGCAAAAAAGATAAGCGAATTCATTTTAAAACAACAAGAAAACATATTTAACGCTTCAAAACATCAAATAGTAAAATACTTTGACGTATGCAAAGAAGTATTAAAAAAATTTGAACCACAAATTGAATCAGAAGAAGACTTAAAAGCACAATTGTTTTCCAGAATAGAAAATTTAGTCAACAAACCTATAAAAAAAGAAGAGATAATGAATTATATAGACAACTTTGTTGAATTTGTAAAAGAATTAGAAAATAAAAATCTAGATAAAGGAAGAAAAAAACTCCTCTTAAACTGGAAAAAATATAGGGATTTAATCTACGGTTACGTATGGAAAATATATTTTGAAAATAAGGAGGCGAAAAACAATGGATAAAATAAAGGAATTATTAAAAGGTGGGTACGTAGAAGATGGATCTTTTCCTTTAAAACCTTTGGGAAAGTATATTCATATTATACTCCGGACAAGAACACTTTCTGAGACAATATTTCGAACAGATGAGGGATTAACAATTGAAACAGTAAAAGCTGGAATAAATGATAACAATGAAATTCAAAGAGTAATAATGAGCAAAAGAAAAAGAATAGCTGCAGAAAGAAGAATTGGAAGAGAATTTTTAATGAATTATAAATTAAAAGATGAAAGTTGTGAGATTAACCAAAGTATGTGTGGAAGATGTCTAGATTGCACTGTCTATGGTTTTGCAGCTGGAGAAAAAGGAAAAGAAACAGAAGGGGCACTAAAAAGTAGGGTGATTACAGAAAACGCATACTCTATACTTCCATATGAGATGATAAGTGATGTCAGGACATTTAACGCACTTAGCGAACTAGGGACAATGATGGAAAAAAAGGAAAAAAAGGAAAAAATAGAATTAACAATGAGACAATCTCTAGGAGAAAATGAATATATAAAACCAGAAGTCGATTTCATTGACATTGAAACATTAAAAGACCTTAGATTCGCAGAAGTTTTATACGCTTTAGGTAATATACTAAGAACCAAAAGATACGGGGCTATGGATTCAAGATTGGGAAAGGTAAAAAATGAAATAATAGCAATAATAATCTCTGATGCTGAAATTTTTGGTTCTCTTGAATTAACTAAAAAAGTCTGGGATAAATTAGAAGTTAAAGAACATATATTAGAAGAAAATATAGTAGATGAAAAAATTTTAGAATCAGTTAAGGAATTACTAGATGGTGAATTTTGTAAATATAAAATAGTCGAAAAAAATGATTTAAAAGTATTAAAAGACGAAATTAAAAGTATCTATCTAAAACCAGAAGATAACTTGATATCATTATTTAAAAATGTCAAATCGATATTTGACAAATAAACTCTATCCCCGTGTATCGTGCGGGGATAGAATTTGAGGGGTGATTCCATGAAGATATATAAAGCAACTCTTGAGACTCTTGAACCGCTCTTTTTTGCTACAAAAGAATTGGGTGATACCTATGTTACTGAACCTTATATATCAAATTATTCTTTAGCATATACCATATTATCTTTGTATGATTATGTAAGACATAATATCCCCACATACAAAGAAGACTTAAAAGATTTAAACGTGTACATTACACCAGCAAAATTTGTAAACTTTAGATGGCAAATGGAAAATTTTAATTCAACGGGCGAGGGGTATTATTTAAAAATGCTTCAAAATAATTATTCCAATTCTCCAAAACGAAATAATGACAGAGCAAAAAACATACCTCAAATTGGGAAATTAAAACTAATTTCCTCTGAAAGTATAGCAAAATTCTATGTGATAGATTACTCAAACAATCTAAAATTACCAAAGTATATAAGATTGGGAAAATTTAACACAAAGTGTCACATAGATTATGAAGAAATTTCTAACATAGAATTAAAAGAAGGAACCTTCTTTTGTAAACAACCACTCAACGTCCTTGATCTTCCAAAAAATATGAAACTTTTGTCTTTCAAGATTATTCCCATAAAACCTGTACAAATAATTGAAAAAGCTAAGTTAAGTGGAAATTTCATTTCCATAGACAACGATAACATACCGCTTAACATGCACTTTTTTGGAGGGAATTTCAATGAAAATTAAAAGTCTTGAAATTCCTGTCATCTACGATAAATATGTAAAATTCATTCCATTCCATCAAATTGAAACTGCTGAAAAATTAAAAAAATACGATATAGTATTCAATACGTATCCTACAGGCTCGGGTAAAACCAGAGCATTACTTAATTCTATCAAAGAATTAACCCCTAAAAAAGTATTAATTATTGCACCAATCAATGTTTTAATAGATCAATACGAAGAAAAAGTAAAACAATTTGTCAAATCCGAAAAGCTTGAATATGAAGTTGTAACCTTTACATCTTCAAGAATAAAAGAAACAAAAGAAACTTTCGAATCAAATCAACAATTTGTAAGAAAAGTCCTTGAAAAAAAATCAAAAACTATAATAATATCAAACCCAGACATTGTCTATCTCATATTACTTCAATTTTATGGAAATAATTACAACATTAAAAGAACTATGGTTGCAGATTTACTATCAGAAATAGACTTCTTTGCATTTGACGAATTTCACTATTATGATCCCATTCGTAGTTTTCTTGCAATTACATTACTTTTTACATATCACCAGATTAAAAGCAAAAATAACGAAACAAAAAAATTTCTCTTCTTATCCGCAACTCCATCTAATACAATTATTAAAGTATTAAAACACTTAAATCTAAATTGGTACGAAGTAAAACTCGATGAAGGTCATAACAAATCCAAAGAAAAGTCACTTTCAGAAATAAATTTAGATTTTTCGTTTGGCTCATTAGAAGATAACATAGATAAGGTAATAAACGAAATAAATAACTATACAAGTGAAAATGGAAAAATTATAATTATTTCAAACTCTCTAAGAAGAATATGGATTTTAAAGGATAAACTTAACACCTTAGGAGTTGATGCTGGGATAATTATAGGGCCGATAAAATCAAAAGAAGAAAGAAAAAGGAATTTACAAAAAAAGGTAATACTTGCAACACCTACGGTAGATATAGGATATGATTTTGAAGAAGTTAGACTTTTAATATTCGAAGCTTTTAATCCAGATGAGTTTTTGCAACGTTTGGGAAGAGCAGGTAGAACTTTGGGAAAAACACTAAATTTTACTCCCAAAGTTATTGCATTTTTACCAAAGACTGTAAAATACAAGTTTGAACAAATATTCCAAGACAAAAACACTATTACACGAAAAGAACTGGAATCAAAAATAAAAGAGATTTTTTCATCACATAACCTTGATTTTGAACAACTTTACAGAGGACCATTTGTCCTACAAATAGCATTCTTTCTTTATAATTTTGAAAAACTTTTCGTCAAAGATGATAAATTTTTCGAAGACTACAAGAAAAACTTCTTAAACCTTTATAAAATTCCAGTTGATTACACAGTTTTAAAAAATAAATATTTACCATATTTTATAATTTATGTCTATGAAACTCTAAAACAAATTAGCGAAGACAAAGCAAATAAATTTATTGAATTTGATTTCAATAAAAAGATACTAAAAAATTTCATCGAAAGAAAAATAGCCGAAAGGCTAATAAATACTAAAAAAATCAATTATTACTTTAAAGGAATCAAACAATTCTTCGATAATTATATACTAAATTTTAGAATTAACGATATAACAAATGTAAAAGTTGTAGACAAACAAAAAACATTTGGTATAGAAAAATTTGATTATTCATTAATATTCATACTTGAAAATGCCAACATAGAGAGAATTGATAAAAATACTATATATATCAACGGTATAAGTAGGAAAGAAAAAATACACTTTGAAGTTCCAAAAATAATCAACAAAGAATTTTTTGTAACATACCTGACAATCAATGAAGAATTTATAGGACTAGAAGAAAATAATAAATTTTTAAAAGCTGTCTTCCTTCTAAACAACAAAACAGAAGCCATTGCAAGAAGCTTTGGGTTTTATCCTTCAAGAATCATAATGGGTTCAGAAAAAAAGAAAGCACTTTTTGGAGAGCAAGCACTAATAGCAAAAACGTTATTTTCCACGGAAAAACCATGGGATTTTGAAATACTTCCCATTGTCTGAAAATGGGGTGTTAAAATGTTTCCAGAAATACCTATTTATTCAATAAATGCATATTTATACTGTGAATATAGATATTTTCTCGAAGAAGTTGTTGGAATATTTAAGGAAAATGCCCATATATCAGAAGGAAAATACATAAATGAAAAAGAAAGTAAAAACATCTCAACTAAAAATTGGAAAAAAACATCAAAAATATTTGTTTCATCAGAAGAGTATGGGATTTATGGATATATAGATAATGTAATAAAAACACCTGATAAAATTAAGATTGTAGAAATAAAAAAAGGTTCTGCCAAAAAGCCTTATGAAAATGATATAATGCAAATAATTGCGTATATGATAGCCTATTCTGAAACTTTTGAAATAAAAAAAGAAAGTATAATAGGAGAATTAAATTATAAAGGTTCAAATACAAAATTTAGAGTTAAGTTAACGGATAATAGACTCAATAAATTAAAAAATATAATTGACAATATATACGCAATAAAATCTGATAAAATTCGACCTATCCCAAAATATAGGAAAAAATGCAAAGATTGTAGTTTATTTGAAATATGTCAACCAATCAATAATGAAAAAGTAAAAATAATGCCTCGTATCGTTGAAAAACAACCTATTTTTTTATTTAGCCATGGAATATTCATAGGAAAAAAAGGAGAAAGTTTTCTATTTACTTTAAACAACGAAAAAAACGTGATTCCAGCATACAAAATTTCATCAATAAATATTTTTGGAATTTTTACAATATCAAGACAAGCAGTCGAATTGGCAGCAAAATACTCCATACCAATAATTATTAATAATTCAATTTGCAAAAACATAACTACCATAAATATACCATTTTCAAAAAATAATTTCTTACGAAAAAAACAAGTAGAATTATCTAGCGATGAAAAATTGAAATTAGAGCTCTCAAAAAAAATGATAATTGGAAAAATAAGAAATATGGAAATCACTTTGAAAAAGAAAAATATAAAAATTAATTATACACCATATATTTATAAAATAAATAAAGCATCAACATCAGATGAAATTATTGGCATAGAAGGAATAGTATCAAGAAATTACTTTGAGAATTTTGGAAATATTTTAAATAATTTTACTTTTAATACACGTACAAGGCGACCTCCAAAAGATCCTATTAATTCTTTATTAAGTTTCGGATACACTATACTTTACAACCTTGTACATTCAATATTACTTTCAATTGGACTTGATCCATACTTTGGATTTCTTCACACTACTCAATATGGAAGAGGATCACTTGCATTAGATCTCATGGAAGAATTCCGACCATTAATTATCGATACTTCAGTAATAAAAGTAATAAACAAATCTATGATAAAAGAAAAAGATTTTATCAAAGAAAACAATGGAATTTATTTAAAGCAAAAGGCCAGAAAAAAATTTGTCAATGTTATTTTAAAAAGACTCTTAGATAAACATTATTATGATAAAATGGGAGGATCCATAGAATACATAAGGATAATAGAATCACAAGCCAGATTATTACAAAAACATATACTCGGAGAACTGGAATATACTCCTTTCATTGTAAAGAAGTGATTTTCATGATGACATATATAATCAGCTATGATATAAAGAAAGATAAGAAAAGAAATAAAATATCAAAAATATTAGAAGAATATGGACAAAGGCTTCAATACAGTGTATTTATTTGCCAAGTTCCAAAAAAAGAACTTTATAATATACTTTTAAGGATAAATCCTATAATAGACAAAAATACAGATTCAATTTTAATTATCCCAATAAATTTATCCAAAATGGAAATTATAGGTACTGTAAAAATAGATATTTTAACCAATAATGACAATTATATATTATAACTAAATTATAACTAAAATCTATCCGCGAATCTTATTTTTCTCAAAAATATATAATATCCACGACACTCTCCAATAAACAACTATCTAACATTGAAATAAACTTATTTAAAAATTTTTTAAGTAAAAAATGTTAACACACGCATTTACGGTCCTTGACAATTTATTTTTTTTGTTTTAGTATTGATAGTGTTAAAAAACCTAATTCCATAAAATGGAATTCAAACTGCATAAAGATTATGCAAAAATTCCGCTTGAATTAAAGTTAAAAAACCTAATTCCATAAAATGGAATTCAAACAAACAAGTTATTTGTACCAATTTCAAAAGGTCGGTTAATGTTAAAAAACCTAATTCCATAAAATGGAATTCAAACTTAGATCGCGCTAAATTATCTGTTAAACCTGCAATAGTTAAAAAACCTAATTCCATAAAATGGAATTCAAACATTTGAAAAGGAAACTTTAAAATCATTTACTAAAAAGTTAAAAAACCTAATTCCATAAAATGGAATTCAAACTTTCGTTGCTTCTATGGCCAATTCAATGGCACATCGTTAAAAAACCTAATTCCATAAAATGGAATTCAAACTTAGGTTTCAATTGTCAATACCTGCCAGTGAAGTAGCGTTAAAAAACCTAATTCCATAAAATGGAATTCAAACTTGTTTGGTAAAAGTATATCCGCCATGTTCATTTTTGTTAAAAAACCTAATTCCATAAAATGGAATTCAAACAAAATAGCGTATCGCATAGCGTCCATCGCATGGTCCATGTTAAAAAACCTAATTCCATAAAATGGAATTCAAACATTGATTCTGTTGCTAAAACATTACTTGATATTAGGTTAAAAAACCTAATTCCATAAAATGGAATTCAAACGGTATTGTTTTTTTGTCAAAATAATTAATTCTTCTGTTAAAAAACCTAATTCCATAAAATGGAATTCAAACAGCACTTCCAAGCTTGGATTTACAATTACACTTTTCGGTTAAAAAACCTAATTCCATAAAATGGAATTCAAACGCATTTGCAACCGACCAATCAGGAGTTGTATCAAATGTTAAAAAACCTAATTCCATAAAATGGAATTCAAACGCTTGCGTAAATATTGCTACATCATTTGCTTCTATGTTGTTAAAAAACCTAATTCCATAAAATGGAATTCAAACTAGGAGTACAATGCTTATGTGACTCATAACGCCTGTTAAAAAACCTAATTCCATAAAATGGAATTCAAACATATTAACAAAACAGAAAGAGGTGATGAGCATGAGTTAAAAAACCTAATTCCATAAAATGGAATTCAAACTTATAGCGTTAAGAATGTGGTTAAATGGAATAGATTGTTAAAAAACCTAATTCCATAAAATGGAATTCAAACGAACCTGCTTTTGCATATACAGAAAATGTTGCTTTATAATGTTAAAAAACCTAATTCCATAAAATGGAATTCAAACTCTAAAGTGGTGTTAGATGCAGCAAAAGCTTTAGGAGTTAAAAAACCTAATTCCATAAAATGGAATTCAAACGCCAGGAAGACGAAGAAGAAGGTTGATGCCTTCTTCGTTAAAAAACCTAATTCCATAAAATGGAATTCAAACGCACAATTAAGTGGGGCTTTAGATTCAACGTTTAATAGTTAAAAAACCTAATTCCATAAAATGGAATTCAAACCAGTTAAAGCAAACAAATGGCATCAACGTAACACAATGTTAAAAAACCTAATTCCATAAAATGGAATTCAAACATATTGTGGAAATGGCACCAATAATTGTAACATTCAGTTAAAAAACCTAATTCCATAAAATGGAATTCAAACAACAATATTGCCATTTATTATTGCCAAACCAACGTGTTAAAAAACCTAATTCCATAAAATGGAATTCAAACATTCGCGAGCCATTGTTCGACCAACATCTGCAGCACCGTTAAAAAACCTAATTCCATAAAATGGAATTCAAACGTCGATTTAGAAGTATCGTCGAATCAATTTGATACAGTTAAAAAACCTAATTCCATAAAATGGAATTCAAACAAAATTGCCATAGATGACAAATACAATTTAATTGATTGTTAAAAAACCTAATTCCATAAAATGGAATTCAAACCTGATATCATATTTATTAGCGGTTATTTTAAAAAAGAGTTAAAAAACCTAATTCCATAAAATGGAATTCAAACATCGATAAGATTGATGATTTCTTCTGTTTCCATATCCGTTAAAAAACCTAATTCCATAAAATGGAATTCAAACTCCTTTTATAAATATTTATTCCGACACCCATTTCATCCAGTTAAAAAACCTAATTCCATAAAATGGAATTCAAACATATAATGGTCAAATCAAGGTTGTAGGGAATATCGTTAAAAAACCTAATTCCATAAAATGGAATTCAAACATTATGTGAAAAAATGGGAATATGGAGAATGTTCGTTAAAAAACCTAATTCCATAAAATGGAATTCAAACTTATACATAGACAACCCCGTTTAAGTGTGGATGGGAAAAGTTAAAAAACCTAATTCCATAAAATGGAATTCAAACCTGTATATGTTCCATCAGGTGCACTTGTGCTTATACTTGGTTAAAAAACCTAATTCCATAAAATGGAATTCAAACGAACAACAGGAAGTGTTATGGGCGAAACCTTTACAGCGTTAAAAAACCTAATTCCATAAAATGGAATTCAAACATTCGTAAAATTTGGCAGTTTTTAAGTGGTGCTGTGTTAAAAAACCTAATTCCATAAAATGGAATTCAAACCTTAATGAGACAACAAATACGGTTTGGGACTCAGCAGTTAAAAAACCTAATTCCATAAAATGGAATTCAAACACGCAGAAGCGAACTGAGCAATATACGCTTTACCAGTTAAAAAACCTAATTCCATAAAATGGAATTCAAACAGCTTTTTAACAGTGCTCCAAGATTTGATACAACAGTTAAAAAACCTAATTCCATAAAATGGAATTCAAACAGTTATGCAGCATATGAAACAGTGAATGTATTAAAAGTTAAAAAACCTAATTCCATAAAATGGAATTCAAACTTGACAATTGAAACCTAACACTGCCATCATGTCCGTCGTTAAAAAACCTAATTCCATAAAATGTGTAAATGGTAAAATACAAATGGCCAAAAAGAGGAAAATA